>JBBRUU010000132.1:0-7288 GCA_038247515.1 Sphingomonadales bacterium | reverse complement strand
GCGCCCGGCGCTTGAGGGCGACAACAAAGGACTCGCGGGGCCAGTGGGCTTTCGTCTGTCGTCCGGCGCAGGCCGGGGTTTGGTTTAATCCGAATGGGTGTTAGGTAGGGGATCAAGTTTCCACTGGCCGATTACACTGCAGACGCCCTTGTTAATATTAGCCAATGTGATCTTCGCGTCTGAACGATCAAGGTGCAAGGTGAAGTCAGGCGGATTTTTGCCGACCGGAATTCCTATTCGAGGCCCATCTGCCGAAAAATTTACTCGTGGTACATTTAAAACCTGCCTAAGCAAGCTACTTGGAATCGAGACCAATTCGTAAGTGAACGTCTTTTTAAAGTACCTCAGCTGAATTATACTATCAACTAGGTCAGTGTATTGTTCGAATAGATTTTTTGTAAGAGCCTCCCTCTGAGCAGCACTGCGCATATCCTGGATCCAAGACGCTTCACAAAGTTTTGATATGTGAAGTCTGTTGACAGACATTCCTGCTGCTGCAGACGATTTAAGGCTAATCTTCCGCCCATCGATCGCTACATCCCAGAACCGTCCGCCATCTGGCGCGGGCGACACGTGGTGGCCCGATGCTCGCGCTGCCTTCAAGAAAGCCGATTCAAAAAAATTTGTCCCAAGCGCAGCCTGAAGATAATAGTGATGGATCATTAAGCTGGCGCGTAGATCATCAGCGAAAGCCTGCGAAAAGCCAGAATTCTTATCGAAGACTTCGGAACAAGAACCGCGAAGTGCCGCGAGAAGCTCTTTTACGTGGCGATCTTCTGCGGTTGTGAGCTTCACTATGCTGCCTCGCGAATCAGATCCCCAGATCTGAGTGACGTATAGGGCAAGACAAGCTCTTGCATACCCGGTTGATCGTTCGTCAAAATCCATTTCGCGAGGTGAGCGAGCTGATACGAAACCAAGGGTGGGACCGCATCTCCGATGTGTCGGTACGCGTTAGAAAGTGAAGTTTCGGGGAACATATAGTTCGCGGGAAAGCCGTTCATCACGGCCATTTCGGCGACGCTGCAGAGCCGATCTTCTTCTGGGTGCGCATATCGGCCATTACCGATGTGCGCGCACTCTCGCTTGATCGTAGGAGCAGGACGATCCCATGCCATGCGACCATAGACATCGGGGTACGAACCAAGCTTTCCGGTGGCTGCGATACGCCGCATTGAATTAGTTAGAAGATGCTCGTATTCAGGACGACGCAACAGATCGACCCAAGAGCCCCCATCTCTGGGAATAGCTGCCAAACGACGAGAAACGGTGTCCGAAGAAAACTTTGGATAACGGTGGTCTGACGACTTGATGCTGTGGGCGGCTGATATAGCTCGCCTGACAGTCAACGCATCTTTCGAGACAGACCACCCATCCCACATGCTTTCAAGTGTATAAAGAGGATACTGTTCTTTGACAGCAATGATGATTGCTCGTTCACGTCTCTGAGGAAGACCAAACCGCGAAAGAAAGTAGTTTCTGCCAAAAACGTTGTACCCGTTATCTTCTAGTCTCTCGCGCAAAGCACGGTAGTGATGAGTGAAGTTGCCACGAATCAACTCGCGTGCATTCTCCATAACGACTATATCAGTATCTAGTGCTAAAGCGAAATCAGCAGCCTTAGAAACTAAGCTGTTGCGAGGGTCATCTCGAAGATGATTTTCAGGATTAGTTCGGGAAAAGCCTGTGCATGGGGGACAGACGCTTAGAATGTTAACCTTCTTGCCTTTTAATTCAAGAAGAGATTTGATCCCGTTCGCATCGATTGAAGAAAGATCGACTTTTTTTGGGGCAATCCCGATGTTCGCAAAATAGGTGCGATTGCACTGCAGGCTTCCATATCCTGCTGTCGGCTTACCTATTTCTGCATCGGCAGCGGCAACAACTTCGAACGACCCGTGGGCATGAAAGCCGTAGGACATCCCACCAGCTCCTGAGAACAAATCCACGACTGTTAGTTTGCCTGCCATGCAACGCACATACCTCTTGTGAATCTTCAGCGAAACCCAATGCAGCCAATTTGGCAGCAGTTTTCCCTACCTCAGGTAAGCCCGGGGAGACGAAAAAGAGGGAAGGACGCAGCCCCCCCCTGACGCGAGTTGTTTGTTTAGCCCCTCAAGCGCCGGGCGCGGGCCGTCCGGCCCGCTTGGCTACGCGCCATAAGGCGCGGCGCGCGGTCGCGCTTGCGGCGCTGCGCGCCGTTTGGTGCCATGCGCGCCGTTGTGGCTCCGCGCCCACCCCCAACCCCTCCCGCCTACGGGAGGGGAGCCAGCGGCACCGCATCGCTCACGCCTCGTGCTGATCGGCGGCGCAAGCCGCCGCAAGGCCGACCGCCCGCCCGCAGCGACGCGCCCGCAGGGCGTGTGAGCGAGGATTTCGCACGCCGGAGGGCGTGCGGAACACAAAAAACTCCCGTTTTCCTACTCGGGAAAAGCCTGCCACCCCTCCCCCCTGACCAACCGCCCCGCGCCCCGCCCCGCCCCCGATCCCTCGCAGCCCATCTTGCGCAACAAGCGCAAGATCCCGCGGCAGGCGACCTCGTCTGTCGCGCGCGAGTTCACCGATCTGTCGCTGATCGAGGATGATCCGCTGCTCGGCTTCCTTCCCTATTGCCACAAGGCCCCGCGCGGCAATTCGATCACGCCCGATGTGCAGCGCGCCTTCATCCTCGAGCTTGCCGCGACCGGCATCGTCAAGGCAGCGGCAGCGCGGGTCGGAAAAAGCCTTGAGGCGCTTTACAAGCTGCGCGCGCGGCCCGGGGCGGAGGACTTTGCGCGGGCCTGGGACGAGGCGCTCGGGTGGGGGGTGATGCGGCTACAGGATTGCGCGATGGAGCAGGCGCTGGCCGAGGGGATGTCCAATCCGCGGACCAATTCGATGCTGTGCTGGGTGCTCCGGCACCGCAACGCGCATATGATCGACGCGCGGATGGTGGCACCCGGCCACTGGCTCTACGACCGCATCCGCTACGAACTTACCGGCGACTGGGGCGAGGTGGAGGGGGACTCAGCCAGCGAGGAAGGCGACTAGAGCTCTGACCTTCTTGCTGCGCCATTGCGGCGGGGGGGCGAGCAGCCAGTAGGCGCGGATCGCGGGCTCGGGCTCGGTAAGGGCCACAAGGGTGCCGCGCGCCATCGCGGCCTCGGCGAGCGCCAGCGGCAGGATCGTGCGCCCCATCCCCGCCAGCGCCGAGGCGAGCGCCTGTCCCGGGGACCCGGCGCGGATGCAGGGGTTCACGCCTTCGGGCAGCGTCATGCCGGGCCAGTCGATCCACGCATCTCTGTGCTCGGGCGCGGCGACCGTCACCCGCATCGCCGGGGCCAGCTGCACCCCCTGAAGATCGCCCGGCCCATCGGCCAGCCGGATCGCGAGGTCGAGGTTCGCCTCGGTGAAGTCGGCGTGCTCGTCCGGCGCGAGGATGTATTGCACGCCCCCCGAGTCTTTGGGCGTGCCTGCCTGGAACACGGCAAGGCGCGGGGCGAGCCACTCGGCGTAGAACTCGCGCGGGACAGCGATGGTGTAGCGGTCGGATGATTGCCCGGCCTGCATCGCAGAGACGCTCTCCTCGAAGCTGAGGAAGCCGTCGCGCAGCGGGTCGAGCCCGGCCTCGCCCTCAGGCGTGAGTTCGAGGCCCTTGGAGGTGCGGCGGAACAGCACGACGCCGAGCACGTCCTCCAGCGCGCGGATCTGCTGGCCGACCGCAGCAGGGGTCACGGCCAGCTCGTCCGCGGCGCGGGTGAAGGAGAGGTGCCGCGCGGCGGCATCAAACACGCGCAGGGCGTTGAGGGGCAGATGGGTGCGCTTCACGCCAGTGCGATTAGAACCGCGGAGCGCTCTCCGCAAGACTCAGCCACCCCGACTACCGCGAACTACGTCCCTCCGCCGTCTCGGGCGCGGCGAGCGGGAAGAACGGGATGCGGATCTCGGTCGGTGTGCCGTCGGCCCGCTCGAAGGTGTAGAAACCCTCCATCGAACCCACCGGCGTGGTGAGCGGGCAGCCCGAAACGTAGTCGTGGCTCTGCCCCGGTGTGAGCAGCGGCTGTTCGCCCACCACGCCTTCGCCATCGACATGGTTCACCGTCCCGCGCCCATCAGTGATGCGCCAGTGACGGGTGCACAGCCGCAGCGCCTCGTGCGAGGCGTTTTCGATGCGGATGTGATAGACCCAGAACCACTTGCCCGCCTCCGGGTGCGACTGCTCGGGCAAATAGTTTACCGCGACGCGGACCGTAACCCCGTCGGTGGTGGCGGCATGTTGGAAGAAGTCTTTCATCTCGCCCTCAAGGTTAGCGATTCTGCGCTGTGTAACAAGGGGGGCAACGCGCTTAATCCCGGGTGTGTTCCGACAACCACATGATTTAGTCCTGCACGCCCCCCGGCCTTCGGGCTCGCCGGTTGCAGGCTTGCGGCGGATCGCATATGCCGGTGTGATGGCTCGTCGCTCGCCCGCCTTGGCCCGAGCCGTCACGCGTCGCGCTGCGCTGGCCGGGCTGGCCGGGCTTGCGGGGCTGAGTGCAGGGGTGCTGACGGCCTGTGCGGGACCTGTCCGCACGGCGGCAAGCTCTGCACCCAGCACGCTCGGCCCGCCGCGCGACCCCGGCGCGACCGCCGCGCCCGATCTGGTCGACCTTGCCCGATTCGACCCGCGCCTCAGGCTCGACATCCGCTATGCGACGCCCGCCAATTTCATGGGCCGCGTGCTTTACCCCGTCGCCCGCGCCGTGGCGCAGCGCCCGGTTGCCGAGGCTTTGTCGCGGGTGCAGACCCGTGCGCAAGGCGCAGGCTACGGCCTGCTGATCTTCGATGCGTACCGCCCGTGGCGCATTACCAAAGCGATGTGGGAGCAGACCCCGCCCCAGAAACGCGAATTCGTCGCCGATCCGCGCACCGGATCGCGCCACAACCGCGGCGCTTCGGTCGACCTCTCGCTGCACCGCGGCGGTATCGAGGTCACGATGCCCAGCCCCTATGACGATTTCACCTCGGCCGCCTATCGCAGCAACACCACCGCGCCCGGCGAGGCGCGGGCGATGAGCCGGATGCTCGAAGGCTGGATGGTCGACGCAGGCTTCGTCCCGCTCGCCAACGAATGGTGGCATTACGACTGGGCTGAGTGGCAGCGCTATCCGATCATGGACGTGCCGATCGAGGATGTGACGGCCGGATAGGCGGGGACGCTCGCGCCCCACGAGGGTGGAGGCACGTCCTCGATCGCGGGGCTCACCCTATCTCGAAGCGCAATGGCAGACGGAGCGTATCGCCCGAATTCACGTCTGCGTCCATCTTGAGGCGCGCGGCGGCCGTGAAGACGGGGACGTGCAGTCGGGCACGATGTCCCGCGGCACGCCCTCGGCATCGACCGTGAAGCTGACGATGCACCGGCCGCGGATTTCGGCGCGCAGGGCCTCGTTGGAATAGACTGCCTGCGGCGGGAGGCGAAAGGCGCTCAAGCCTTGGCCGGAGATGTCAGACGAGGCGGGCGCAGGCGGCGGCGGAAGGACACGGGGCGGCGGGCGGTCCGGCTGCAAAGGGCGCACCCGGTAGTCCGGCCAGCAATCCGGTCACAAGGCCCATCCGTCCGATCATACGCTTGCCGCCAGCAGCTCCTCGATCTGGCCGAGTCGCTCCTTGCCAAACAACATTTCGCCGTCCCCGTCTCCTTCGCAAACCCACATCGTCGGGATGCCGAAAGCGCCGCGTTCCACTGCCGCATCGGTGTTGGCGACAAGGCCCTGCTTGACCGCATCGCTCTGCGCGCGGGCAAACAGGTCGGCAGCGTCGAAGCCCGCCGCGCTTACCGCTGCGCCGACGGCTTCCGGAGAGGTGACGTCAATCCCCTCCTCCCAGATCGCGCGCAGCAGGCTTTGTGCGAATGCTACGGCGCGCCCATCCTGATCGGCGGCGTAGAGCATCCGCTGCAAGGTGATCGAGTTGAACGGGAAGGCAGGGTGCATCTTGTAGCGCGTCAGGGCGTGCCGGGTGATGAAGCGCTGCATTTCGAGCATCGCGTAGGCGTTCTTGCCCTTCACCTCGGCGTCGCGGATCATCGGCGGGGCATTGCCGGTAAGCTTGTGCATTCCGCCCAGAAACACCGGGATCACCGACAGCCCGGCCTCGTAGCGATCGCACAGTTCGCGCAGCGGCCACCAGATCAGGTAGGCGTTGGGCGAGACGAAATCGAAGACGAGTTCAACGCGCTTGGTCATCGGTCCGGTCTCCTTCAGATCCCCGCCGCGGCGAGCGCCTGGTCCATATCCTCGGTGAGGTCGGCGATGTCCTCAAGCCCGACATTCAGACGCAGCAGGCCTTCGGTCACGCCCATCGCGGTGCGCGCTTCGTCGCCCATGTTTGCGTGGGTGCTGGAGGCCGGGTGACACATCAGCGAGCGGGCGTCGCCGATGTTGTTGGAAATGTCGATCAGTTGCAGTGCATCGAGCAGCGCGAAGGCACGGGCCCGCGTGCCCACGTCCAGCGCAAAGATCGGGCCGGTCGCATCCATCTGGGCCATCGCCAGGTTGTGGCGCGGGTGGCTCGGCAGGCCGGGGTGGAGCAGGTGCCCGCCCGCCTTGATGACACGCGGTTCGAGGAACTCGCCCAGCATCACGGCCTGTTCGGACTGTTTGAAGGCGCGCAGCGGCAGCGTCTCAAGGCCCTTCATCACCACCCAGGCGTTGAAGGACGCGATGTTGGGGCCGGTGTTGCGCTGGAACGGCATCAGCACCTCGTCGATCCACTGCTTGGAACCGCACACCGCGCCCGCCAGCACACGGCCCTGCCCGTCCATCAGCTTGGTCGCCGAGTAAGCGACGACATCCGCGCCAAACTCCATCGGGCGCTGCAGCACCGGCGAAGCGAAGGCGTTGTCGACCACGCTGGTGATCCCATTGGCGCGTGCGAGGCCGCAGACATACGCCATGTCGACGATGTCGAGCGTGGGGTTGGCCGGGCTCTCGAAGAAGAACACCTTGGTGTTGGGCCGGATCGCAGGCTCCCACGCGGCATTGTCGGCGCTGTCGATCACGGTGGTTTCGATGCCGAACTTGGGCAGCAGGTTGTCGACCAGCCAGCGGCAGCTGCCAAAGGCGGCGCGCGCGGCGACCACGTGGTCACCTGCGGAAAGCTGGCACAGCAGCGCGGTGGTCATCGCCGCCATCCCGCTCGCTTGCGCGCGGCAGGCCTCGGCCCCCTCCATCAGCGCGATGCGTTCTTCGAGCATCGCCACCGTGGGGTTCTGGAGGCGCGAATAGGTCATGCCCTGCGCCGTGCCCGCAAAGCGGTCGGCGACGGT
>JBBRUU010000131.1:0-7353 GCA_038247515.1 Sphingomonadales bacterium | reverse complement strand
GAGAACGAAACCAAGAAAGCCGCTTCTAGCTGGCTCAATGTCGCGGTCGATTACGGTCCGCTGCTGGTGTTCCTGGGTACCTATCGCTGGAACTCGCCCGCCACGCCCAACGCCGCCGGAGAGCTCGCCGCGATCATCGCTGGCACCGGCGCCTTCATGGTCGCGGCAATAGCGGCCTTGCTGATTTCGAAATGGCGGCTCGGCAAGGTCTCGCCGATGCTGTGGTTCTCGACCGCGCTGATCGTCGGCTTCGGGAGCATGACGATTTATTACGGTGATCCAAAGTTCGTCCAGCTAAAACCTACGATTATCTACGCCGGCTTTGGGGTCGCGCTTATGGTCGGATTTGTTGCTGGTAAGGCGCTACTTAAGTTGCTGCTCGAAGCTGCCTTTGAAGGCTTGTCTGAAGAAGGCTGGCTTAAGCTATCTCGCAATTGGGGCGTGTTCTTTCTATTCCTCGCGGTACTGAACGAGGTGCTGCGCTACTTCTACAACGAACCCAACGGCAATTTCGCGACTTGGCTGTGGGCTAAGCTCTGGGTGTTCCTGCCGCTGACTTTCCTGTTCACCTTCAGCCAGATCCCGATGCTTCTGAAGAACGGGCTGAGCTTCGAAGATAAGGACGAGCCGCCGACGGGGAGCTAGATCTCCACTTGGCTCCCCAGCTCCACCACGCGGTTGGTTGGCAGGCGGAAGAACGACATGGCGCTGGCCGCATTTCGCAGCATCCACGCGAAGAGCTTCTCGCGCCAGAGCGCCATCCCGGGCTTGCTCGATGCGATCAGCGTCTGGCGCGACAGGAAGAAGCTGGTCTGCATCATGTCGAACGCTCCGTCGCACAGCGTCAGCTTGCTCAACAGCGTAGGCACGTCGGTCTCTTCGAGGAAGCCGCAGCGGATTGTGACCCGATAGAACCCGTTGCCCAGGTCTGTGCATGAATACCGTGCGGTCGTTTCAAGATAGGGCACGTCCTGCACCGCCACAGTGAGGATCAGCACACGTTCGTGCAGCACCTTGTTGTGTTTGATGTTGTGCAGCAGGGCCGATGGAACGCCGGTGTTCATCGAAGCCATGAACACAGCTGTGCCGGGCACGCGGGTGGCGCTATTGTGCGCGCTTTTGGCGAAAATCTCGATCGGAAGCGCGCTATCGGTCATGCTTGCCTGCATCAATTCACGTCCGCGCGACCAGGTGGTGAGCAGCGTGAAGATCACGAATCCGATTAGCAGCGGCACCCATCCCCCCTGCGGCACCTTGATAAGATTCGCACCGAAATAGGCGATGTCGACAATCAGGAACACCGCCACGAGCGGCAGCGCCTTCCACACCGGCCAGCGCCACAGCGAGAACAGCACGGCGGCCAGCAGCAGCGTGTCGATGAACATCGCCCCCGTCACTGCAATGCCATAGGCCGCCGCAAGGTTGGTGGAGGACTGGAAGAACAGCACCAGCAGGATCACCATCACCATCAGCCCCCAGTTGACCACCGGAATGTAGATCTGGCCGGCGGCCGAGGCACTGGTGTGGCGGATCTCCATGCGCGGGATGAAGCCGAGCTGGACTGCCTGCTGAGTGAGGCTGAAGGCGCCCGAGATCACTGCCTGGCTGGCGATGATCGTGGCAAATAGCGCAAGGATGATCACCGGCACGCGCACCATGTCGGGGATCATCAGGAAGAACGGATCCTTGACCAGTGCAGCCGCCGCCTCGGGCGAGGTCTGCGAGAGGATCAACGCGCCCTGCCCCATGTAATTGAGCATCAGTGCCGGATAGACGAAGGTAAGCCACGAAATGCCAATCGGCTTGCGGCCAAAATGGCCCATATCGGCATAGAGCGCCTCTGCCCCGGTTACCGCCAGCACTACGCTGCCCAACGCGACGAAGGCGACGAAGCCATCGTCGGCGAAGAAGCGCAGAGCGTTGAGCGGATTGATTGTGTCGATGATGATCGAAGGATTGGCAGAGAGATGCATGATGCCCAGCACCGCGAGCATGGTGAAATAGGTTACCATGATCGGTCCGAACAGCTTGCCCACCCGGTCGGTGCCACGCGACTGGATCGCAAACAGGCCGAACAGGATCGCAACTGCCGTCGGCACGATCCACGGTTTAAAACCGGGGACAATGTATTGCAGGCCTTCGGTGGCGGACAGCACCGAGATCGCCGGGGTGATCATGCTGTCGCCGTAAAACAGCGCGGTGGCGAACACGCCGAGCAGGATTAGCGGCGCAGTCCATCGGCGATTGTCGGATGCGCGGCGGATCAATGCGAGCAGTGCGAGGCTGCCGCCTTCGCCCTTGTTATCGGCGCGCATGATGGTCAGGACGTATTTGACCGTCACCACCATCATCATCGACCAGAACACAAGGCTCAGCACACCGTGGATGTGGTTCGCATCGGGCGAGATGCCGGGAGCGCCGTGGTGCGAAGCGAAGGTCTCACGAAAAGCGTAGAGTGGGCTGGTGCCGATGTCGCCGAACACCACGCCAATCGCGCCAACCACCAGCGCGGCAGTGGAGGCCTGTTTGCCATGTCCATGCGCGTGCCCGGACCGGGGCGCGTCAGACGGATCGGCAGGAATTGCTGTGCTGCTCATATCAATCGGATTTCCCGTACTTTGCGGTACTGCCCAGTCGGCGCGAACGACTCGTCGCTGGCAAGGCGGCGCCCCTAGCACCGTCGTTTCGCACCTGCAACAACCCCGCGCCGGTGGTCATGCACGGGACACTTTGCATCATTGGCCCTGGAGCATCGGAGCGCGGGCAATCATGCCGTCGAGCCGCGCGACTTCGGCCTTCAAGCCATCGACCCACGGGGCATCGGGCGGCGAGCTTTCGAGCAGTCCAGCCCAGACATTGCGCGCCGCGACCACCTCGCCGCTCTGGAGATAGGAAAAGCCGAGGAAGTATTCGGCGCCCGGATGCTTGGGGTCAATCGCCTTGGCGCGGCCGAAGGCCTGCACTGCAGCCGGCGTCACGAATCCGTCGGCATGGCCGACCAGCGCCATGCCTAGCGCCAGCGAGCTCTCCAGATCGCGCGGGTTCTCCTTGAGGCCCCGCTGGAGCAGCGCGGCGGCATCGCCAAACTGTCCGCGCCGGGCGAAGGCATCGGAGGTGACGAGGTAGTTGGGCGGCGGCAGGGTCCGGTCAAACAACGCCGCGCGCCCTTCGACCATCGCCGCGCCGTTCTGGCCTTGCTCGACCGCGCCGGATTTGGGCGCGGCAGGCTGGCCGGGCGAGCCTTGCCAGGCATAGCCCGCAAGGCCGAACACGAGCACCGCGCCGAACAGCGTCATGCCGTGGCGCGGAAGCTTGAGCGCCAGCACGGCGAGCGCAAATGCCGCCAGCGCGAGCGCACCCACCGCGAGCCATCCGGCGATCATACAGCATCCCCCGCATCATCACTGCGCCGCTTGCCAAGCCGCCGCAGCAACACCCCGCCAACGATCAGGATTACCAGCGCCGGCACGGCAAACAGCGGCCAGGTGGTCGCGCTCACCTCCGGCTCGTAGCTGACGTAATCGCCGTAACGCGCGATCAGCCAGCTGCGAATTTGCCCGGGGCTCTCGCCAGCGAGGATGCGGCTGCGCACTTGATGGCGCATGTCGCCCGCCATCGGCGCGTCGCTGTCGGCAATCGACTGCGACTGACACTTAAGGCAGCGCAGCGTGTGCATCAGCGCGCTCGCCTCGGCCTCGAGCTGGGGGTCTTGAAGCTGGTTATAGGCATAGGGCGCGGGCGGCATGGTGTCCTGCGCCAGCGCGGGAAGCGCCAGAAACGCAAACAGCGCGGCCAGAACAGAGCGGATCATCGGGCCTTCTCCAGTTCAGCAAGCAGCTTGGGCACGTCGCTGTCGCGGATGTCGCCGATGTGCTGGTAGCGGATCACGCCCTTGGCATCGATCACGAACGTCTCAGGCACACCGGACGAGCCAATCGCAAGCTGCACTTCGGAGATCTTGTCGCTGCCGATGCGGCTGTAGGGATTGCCGTAGCGGCCGAGGAAATTGGCGACGTCTTCGGGCCGGTCGCGGATCGCGATGCCGACAATTTCGACGCCCTGATTCTTGAGCGCGTCGAGCTGCGGGGCTTCGGCGATGCAGGGCAAGCACCAGCTCGCCCAGATGTTGAGCAGGCGAGCCTTGCCGCCGGTCAAGTCCGCTTTCGCTGCGCCTGGTAGGCCGTCGAAGGCGGCGGGAAGCGCGAAATCGGGCAAAGGCTGTCCGACCATCGTACTCGCGACGAACTGTTCCTTCTCCTGCGTCAGCATGTAGCCGGCGAGCCCCGCGAAAAACGTGAACAGCGCAAGCGGCACCCACAGCCAGACACGGTTGCGCATCGGGTCTCTACTCGGCCGGGACTGGCGCAGACACGCCCAGCGCTTCGAGATCGGCACGGCGCCGGTCGCCGAGCACCGCCGCCCTGCGGCGCCGCACATCGACCTTCACGCGGCCCGCAATCGCCAGCACGCCGCCCAGCGCGACGAGGATGCCGCCGTACCAGATGAAGGTCACGAACGGCTTCCACCACACGCGGATCTGCCAGCGGCCGTCCTCGGCCTGGTTGCCGATCACCGCGTAAAGCTGGCCATTCCACTTCGTCAGCAGCGCGCTTTCGCTGGTCGATTGCGGCGGCGACCAGAAGGTGCGCGCCTGAGGCGTCAGGATTACCGGCGCGCCGCCGTCCTCGCGCACCGCAAGCTGCGCTTCCATCGCGGTCCAGTTGGGCCCGGCGACCGGGGTGACGCTTTCAAGGGTAAACGTGAAATCGCCGATCTGCTCGGTCCCGCCCGGCGCAATTGCGGCGAGGCGCTCCTGAGAGAAGGCGCTCTCGCAGGCCATGCCGAACAGCGAGACCGCGATGCCGAAATGGGCGATGACCATGCCCCATGTGGCGACCGGCACGCGCCCAAGCTGGCGGCCGCGCAAGGGCAGGACGGCCGCCACCGCCAGCGCCGCGGCAAGGCCGAGACCCAGCAGCGGCAGCAGCGGGAACTGGCCGAAGAAGCTGACCAGTGCGATTCCCCCGATCGCCAGCGCGGCAATCAGCGACAGCTCAAACTGGAGGCGCGCCGGCTTGTCGCTCTTCCAGCGCAGCAACGGGCCGACCGCCATCACCAGCAGCATCGGAACCACGAAGATGGCTGACGCAGGGTTGAAGTAGGGCGGCCCGACCGAAACGCGCACGTCGAAGGCCTCGGTCAGCAGCGGATAGAGCGTGCCCAGCAGCACGATCGCAAGGATCGCCGAGAGCATCACGTTGTTGAACACCAGCGCGCCTTCACGGCTGAAGACGGCAAAGCGCTTGCCCTCGGCCACGTCGCCTGCGCGCAGCGCGAAGATCGTCAAGGCCCCGCCGATATACAGCCCGAGCAAGCCAAGGATGAAGGCCCCGCGTTCGGGGTCCACCGCGAAGGCGTGGACACTGGTCAGCACGCCCGAGCGCACGAGGAACGTGCCGAGCATCGACATCGAGAACGCAAGCACGCCGAGCATGATCGTCCAAGTCCGCAAGGCGTCACGCGCGGCGAGGACGCTCACCGAATGCATCAGCGCAGTCGCGGCGAGCCACGGCATCAGCGAGGCGTTCTCGACCGGGTCCCAGAACCACCAGCCGCCCCAGCCAAGCTCGTAATAGGCCCAGTAGGATCCGGCGGTGATGCCGAGCGTCAGCAGCACCCAGGCGCCAAGCACCCAGGGGCGCATGACGCGAGCGAAGGAGGGATTGACTTCGCGAGTCATCAGCGCGCCCATTGCGAGGCTGAAGGCCACGGAAAGCCCCACATAGCCCGCGTAAAGCGTCGGCGGGTGGATCGCGAGGCCGATGTCCTGCAGCAGCGGATTGAGGCCGTTACCCTCGGCCGCGGGGATCGGCAGGCGCTCAAACGGATTGGAGGAGAGCAGTAGGAACGCATAGAAGCCCAATGCCACGAAGCCCTGCACGGCGAGCGCCGCGCCCATCGTGCGTTCCGGCAGGCGCTTTTCGAAGATCGCCAGAATCCCGCCCGAAGCGGCCAGCACGCCGACCCACAGCAGCATCGAGCCTTCGTGGTTGCCCCATGTGCCGCTGAGCTTGTAAATCAGCGGCTTCATCGAGTGCGAATTGGTCGCCACCAGCTTGAGCGAGAGGTCGGTGATGGCAAAGGCCCAAAGTAGCATGGCGAAGGCCAGCACCGCGAGCACAGCCTGCACCACCGCAGCGGGGCGTGCGTAAATTGCGAGCGAGTTGACCACGCCGGGCGCGGCATTGAGCGCGAAGGCGCCCGAGACCATCTGCAACACCGCCAGCGCCGCTGCGAGCCACAGGGCGGCCAATCCGATCTCAGCACTCATCTTGTCGCCCTCGCCCCTATCGCTGTCATTTCAAACCGACCGTAGTGTCGGCCGCCATCTTGGCGGCCTGCTTGGTGCCCATGCCCTCGAGTTCACGCGGCACGTAGTTCTCGTCATGCTTGGCGAGAAGGTTGGTCGCCATGAACACGCCGTCGGGGCCGATGCTGCCTTCCGCGACCACCCCCGAACCTTCGACGAAGAGATCGGGCAGGATGCCGCTGTAGCGCACCGGGACCGCGTCGGCGGTGTTGCCGGTGACTAGGAAGTTGACCGTCACCCCGTCCGCCTCGGTCTTGATCGAGCCCTTCTGCACCATCCCGCCGAGGCGCACCGCCTGGCCGACCGCGGGTGGCTCGGACGCCATCTGTTCGGGCAGGTAGAAATAATTCGCCTGATTGCGCAGGCCCCAGGCCGCGAGCAGCCCCGCGCCGACAATCGCGAGCAGCGCGATGATTACGAGAATTAGACGTTGATGCTTGGCCTTCATCCCATGTCCCTTGGCATCAGCGCCGCTTCGTCGCGTCGCGCCGCGCTTCGGCCTTGCGCATAGCGCGCCACGCCCAGAAGACGAGCGCAATCAATGCAACAGCCGCGATGCCGTAGGCGAGCCACACGAAATCCCATTGGTTGAGATCCTCGCGCATCACGCCTGCTCCATCACAGTAACCGGCGCGGGCGCATCGTCATCGAGCGCACGGCGGCGCAGGCGCGCCTCGACCTGAGCCTCGGCGATCAACGCGCGAATCCGCATCAGGACCACTCCGCCGAACAATAGCGAGAAGCCGACGACGGCGATCAGGAGCGGCACGAGAAAGGTCAGCTCGATCGCGCTCTTCCCGGCGGTGATGCTGGGAGGCTGGTGGAGCGAGTTCCACCACACCACCGACCGGTTGATGATCGGCACGTTAACCGCGCCGACAATGCCGAAGATCGCGGCGATCTTGCTCGACGAGCCTTCGCGCTCGGTGGCTTCGGACAGGGCGATGTAGCCCGCGTAGAGGAACAGCAGCACCAGCATCGAG
>JBBRUU010000130.1:0-7368 GCA_038247515.1 Sphingomonadales bacterium | reverse complement strand
TATCCAGTGCGAGCAGCGAAGGCCCGCTTCCGGCGACCTTCGCCTGCGCCTGCGCCTGGCCCTCAGCGCGGGCGATGTAGCCCTTGGACCGCTCGACCTCGCTGGTGAGGACATTGACCGTCTGCTTCATCGAATCGAGCGCGCGCAGCTTGAAGGCGTCAACCTCGTCCATCGTGTCATAGATGTTCTGGAAGGCGCGCTGCAGCGTTTCGATGGGGATCGTGCTCGACGCGGCCTGCTCGTGGATCTGCGCGGTCTGTTCGCGCAGCAATGTGCTGGTTGAATCGATGATGTCGGCGGTGGTTTTGTTCAAGGCCGTGATCTGGCCGAGCACGAGGCGCTGGTTGGTCATCGCTTGCGCCACAGTCACCGCGGTGCGCAGTGCGCCCACTGTGGTGGTGCTGGCGCGGTCGACGCCCTTGACCAGTTCGACATTGTTCTTCTTGACCAGATCGAGCGCAAGGTAGCCCTGCACGCTCACCGCCATCTGGGTGAGCAGGTCCTGCGTGCGCTGGCGGACGTAGAACAGCGCAGATTCGCGCAGCGCCTTGGCCTTGGCCGGGTCCGAGCTGTCGAGTTCCAGCGCCTTGGCTTCCAGCCGTTCGTCCAAAGTCTTGGCGATGTGGATCATCTGTTCCAGTTCGCCCATTGCCGCCCACAGCTTCTGGCGCTCGGTATCGATCGCAGCGTTATCGAGGTGCAGCTCCTTCTTGCCGCTTTCGAGCCGTGTGAGGATCGAGGCGATGTGCCCCTGCGCGCTGGTATAGCTGTCGAAGTAGTTCTTGATCTTGTTACCGAACGGAATGATCCCGAGGATCTTGCGCGGGCCCGACAGCTTGCCCTGCCGGCCCGGATCGAGATCCTCGACCGTGCGGCGCAGTTCGGCCAGGTCCTTGCCGACGGTGCCATCGCCGTCCATCGCGCGCACCGGGCGATCGAGAAAACGGTTCGACATCGCGGATGCCGAGCGGATCTGTTCCTGCCCCATGCGGGTGATCTGGTCGACCTTCTCGCCGAACGCGGGCGAATTGGCGTCGGCGATCACCAGCTCGTTGACGAAGGCATCGACCTTGCTGTCCAGCTTGGACTTCTGCTCGGTACTGACCGGGACGAGGCCCGCGGCCTGCTCGGGCGCGATGACCGGCACCGGATCGGGCGGCGTGAGGGTGAATGGCGTGGCGGTTACGGTTTGCGTCTCGGTGCTCATGCCTGCTCTCGTGCTCCCTCAAACGCCCCGCGCCCCGGCGCAGGCGGCTGTGCCCACTGTATTAGTGATCTAAAACACGCCTTACAAGCGTGCGGGCTCATGGTAGCGGCGAATGGCCCCCCTCGTCCATCGCGTTGCGCGGGCGGGTTGGCGCCGAAGCTATGCCGGCTTGGCTAAGGTCTCCGCAAAAAAGGCCCTTTGGCTGACGACTCCAGAGCGTTCTTGCTGAGCCGATCCGCAGCCATCGACAATCAGATGCCTTTGGCCTCGCGACATTCTCAGCCCGGCTTGTCGATCATGAAATACAGCGCCGAGACCAAGGGCACGGTCGCGACCAGCCCCCAGACAAGCCATCGACGCGCCAGCGCGCGGTATTCGGCAGGGACGTGTTCAGCGTTGGCAAACTGCCGCGCCATGCGCGCCTGCCGCACCTGAACCGGGATCAGCACGCCCAGCCAGATCACACCGGCCGCGATAAAACAGATTTGACTCCACACCAGCCACGCAGGGCCGGGAAAATCGTAGCTGGCCTCATACATCGCGCCATAGCCGCCGATTATGGTCAGCACGATGCCCGGAACCGTGAGCCCGAAATCGGTCCCGGTCACCATTTTCTGGCCGAAGGCGACGATCGCTGCATTGTGGGTCCGGTCGGCAAACACTTTCCACACGGCGGTTACCGTGATGTTTCCCAGCAGCAGAACAATGCCCACGATATGAGCGAACTTGAACACACTGAAAGTTAACATTGGGCTGTCCTGCGGCGCTTTGTCTTTGGCGTAATCATACAACGGCGATAGCGTGATTGACGATGGTTTGTCAGCGACCTTTTTGGGGCCGGGCAGACCAGATGTGCTGGCTGCTGTCGAATTGGGCCAAGACAGTTGCATGCCCAAGGTCGAATAATCGAATGCGTTGTGCTTTAGGGCGGGCCTGCCGCTTTGCGCAGCCTTACGCCGCCAGATCGATCGGAACGATCTCGCCTGCAAGATACAGCTTCTTGGCCTTGGCGCGGCTCAGCTTGCCAGACGATGTGCGGGGCAGGGTGCGGGGCGGGACGAGCTCGACGATGCAGCTCATGCCGGTGACCGACCGCACTTTATCTGCGATCTGGTCGCGCAGGCGGACGCGTTCCTCGGGGTCGGAGACCTTGCAGTGGACCAGTACCGCGGGGGCTTCCTCGCCGTTCTCCATCTCGATCGCAAAGGCGGCGATGTCGCCGTGGTTGAAGCCGGGGAGCTGTTCCACCGCCCACTCGATGTCCTGCGGCCAGTGGTTCTTGCCGTTGATGATGATCATGTCCTTCGCCCGGCCGACGATGAACAGATAACCCTTGGCGGTGTAGCCCATGTCGCCTGTATCGAGCCAACCGCCAGACAGGCAGTCGGTGGTGGCTTCCGCGTTGCGGAAGTAGGAGTGCATCACGCTTGGACCGCGGCACCACACCTTGCCGATCTGGTGATCGGCGCGGGTGTTCCCGTCCCCGTTCTCCTCCGGGCCTCGGATGGCGACCTCCATGTCGGGGAGGGCCTTGCCGCAATTGACGATCGCGCGGTAGCGGGCGGGGCGTGAGAGATCACGGGGAGCGCCCGAGAGGCGCTCTTCCTCGACCAGTTCGACGCGGATGCCTTCGCCCGGCGGCATCACCGTCACTGCCAGCACTGCCTCGGCCAGGCCATAGGAGGGGGTGAAGGATGAGGCCTTGAACCCGGCAGGCGCGAAGGCGTTGACGAAGTTCTGCATCACGTCGGGGCGGATCATGTCCGCGCCGTTGCCCGCGATCCGCCAGCGCGACAGGTCGAAGCGCACGGCCACGCTCGACTGGCTGGAGATGCGGCGCGCGCAGATGTCATAGCCGAAGGTCGGCGAATAGGAGAGCGTATTGCCCGGGTTGCGGCTGATCATGTCGAGCCAGGCGAGCGGCCGGCGCGCAAAGGCATCGGGCTTCAAGTAATCGCCCGAGACCTGGTTGGCGATCAGCGACAGCAGGCAGCCGACCAGCCCCATGTCGTGATACCACGGCAACCAGCTTACGCAGCGGTCATTGGTGCCCAGCTCCATGGTGGTCGAATGGCCGTAGAGATTGTGGAGCAATGCGCGGTGGGTGACGGCAACGCCGGTCGGGAAGCGCGTCGAACCGCTGGAGTATTGCAGGTAGCAGATATCGTCGGGCGAGGCTTCCGGGAGCGCGCAGTCGGGAGCCTCGCGCCTGCCAAAGTCCTGCCAGCTTTCCGCCGCGCAGCCCTGCCGCGCGGCGGCGGACGATGCCATCTCGGCGATTTCCTCGGGGTAGAGAAGGATCTTGGGGTCCGAGCTTGTCAGCTGGACGGCGAGCTGGTCGATATAGTTGTCCTTGCCGCCGAAGGTCGTGGGCAGCGGCAGCGGTACCGGCCAGGCGCCGGCATAGATGCAGGCGCAGAACAGGGCGGCGAAATCCGCGCCGGTCTCGGCGATCAGCGCGACGCGGTCCTCGGGTCCGATACCCGCTGCAACCAGCCGCCGGGCCATCACCAGCGCATCTTCGCGCATTTGGCGATAGGGGTAGACTCGCGCCAGCTCACCGCGCATGTCGTGGAAGTTCAATCCCTTGCGGCTGCGCGCAGCATAGTCGATCGCTTCGTTGAAGGTCGCAAACTGCGCACGGACCCGCGGCAGATCGCAATCATTCGGCGTCGGCGTCAAAGCGGCGTCGGTCATAATTTTCAGCGATACCCGTAAGTTGCGGCGCGTTTCATGGTGGCATCCCGTCCGCGCTCTGGCATAACCCCGCATCGCCGGGCAAACACCGGCGGCGTCCAACCTTCGCATTCGATAAGAAACGTGGCACGAATAAGGCGAAATGGTTTTCCGTAAAGCGAATTCGTCATCGTCCGGTCACAGTGCCGGGCAGGATCGCACCGGTGCCAGCCGGGGCACGAAGCGGGTGAAACCCCCGCTGACCGAAGCCAAATTGCGCGACCTCGCCCTGCATTACGCCGCCCGCTTTGCCTCGACCGGCGCGCGGCTCGAAGGCTATCTTGTGCGAAAGATCAGGGAACGCGGGCTGGCCGAGGATGCCGAAGGCCGGGCAGTCGAGGTCGACGTGCCCGCGCTCGTCGCCCGGCTGGTGGAACTAGGCTATGTCGATGACGATGCCTATGCCCGGACGCGCGCCCGTGATCTTGGCGCTCGCGGATATGGCGCACGCCGGGTCGAAGAGACGCTGCGGCACGCTGGCGTCGGCGAGGGGCTGCGCCGCCAGCACGCGCCGGGCGAGGCGGCGGGGCGGCGGGCGGCGGCGTTGATGGCGCAAAAGCGCCGGCTCGGGCCGTTCGGGCCGCCAGCCGAAGGCGGCGATGCGCTCGCACGGCGCAAGGCTCACGAAAAAGCCGTTGCAGCAATGCTGCGCGCAGGCCACCAGTACGAGCACGTGAAGGTCATCCTTGCCGCTGTGCAGATCGAGGATGTCGAGGAGTGGGTCGCAGAAGCTTTCGAAGTGGCTGCTGACGAGGAAGGGACGGACGAACAATGGTAAAGCACGCTCTTGCTGCCGCGGCGGCTTTGATGCTCGGGCTGGCGGCCTGCTCGCCGGGCGAGGGTGCAACCGCCAGCGCACAAACCCCCCCCGCTCCCACGCAGCAGTCGGCGCGGCACCCGGTCTCTGGCCTTGCGGTGATCGACCTCGTGGTCGAACGCGGGTCCAAGCGCCTGCCCTTCAAGGTCGAGCTTGCCGATACGCCCGAAGCGCAGGCGCGCGGGCTGATGTTCCGGGGCACGCTGGGCGACAGCGAGGGGATGATCTTCCCCACCGCCGTTCCTGAACAGCGTAGCTTCTGGATGAAGAATACGCCGCTGTCGCTCGACATCATCTTTGTGGGGGCGGACGGGCGGATCACCAATATCGCCGCCAATACCGAACCCTACTCGCTCGCGTCGGTGAGCTCGACCGGGTTGGCGAGCGCGGTGCTGGAACTGCGCGCAGGCCGCGCGGCGGCGCTGGGGATCGTGCCAGGTGATAAGGTGGTGTGGAAAGCGCCTTAGGCTGCGCACCCGCCTCCGCGGGTGCGTCCTCGGTGCTGTTCCCTCCGCTACGCTGCGGGGCACCTGCGGCTCGGCCGCGTGGCCTCGCGGTCGCTAGCGCGACCGACCGCATCTTGAACCTCCAATCCCTTCTTGGCGCCTTGGCGCGAATCCGCTAGGCGCTCGCCGATGGGAATCCTGATGAAAATCTTCACCTGGTGGGACGGCGCGACCATCGGCACCCAGCTCTGGGCGAGCCGCGCCAAGGGCGAGCACGTCGGCACCGATGCGGCGGGCAACAAGTACTACCGCGCCCGCCCCAAGGCTGCCGGGCGCCCGGATGGCTCCTACACCAGCCGCGACAAGCGCTGGGTGATGTACGCCGGCGCCAATGATGCGAGCCGCGTGCCCAGTGAATGGCACGGCTGGCTCCACGGCACCTATGACGACGTGCCCGAAAGCCACCTGCCGCCGCCCAAGATCTGGGAGGTCGACTACACCCCCAACGCCACCGGCACGGCGGCCGCCTATCTTCCGCAAGGCGCGTTAGAGCGTGGGGGCGTGCGCGCCCGCGCGGTGGGCGACTACGAGGCCTGGACCCCCGGCGGCGCGGACAGCTGAGGCGCGCGGTGCGGGCGCTCGTCCTTCTCCTGCCGCTGGCGCTTACCGCCTGCGACTACTTTCGCCCGTCCGAGCCTGACACGGTCAAGGTTCCGCTGGGCGATGCGACCCCGGCCGCTGCGCCGAAGGCCGCTGTCGCCGCGCCCGCCAATGACTACGGCGCGACCCCGATGAACGAGCGCGTTGCGGTGCTGGGCCTGCTCAACAAGCGCAACAATGTCTCAGAAGAGCTCAGATTAAAGCCCGGCGAGGCCCGCGAGATCGGCCCCGTCATCGTCCGCGTGGCCGCTTGCGAGCGCACCGCGCCGTGGGAGCTGCCGCAGCAGACCGGTGCCTTCGTGCAGGTCGACATCCGCGGACGCGGCCAACAGAGCCACTCGCGCGTGTTCTCGGGCTGGATGTTCCTCGAATCCCCCAGCCTCAACGTGGTCGAGCACCCCGTTTATGATGTCTGGGTCAAGGACTGCGTTATGCGCTTCCCCGGCGAAGAAGGTCCGGCCTCGCCCAAGCCCGATCCCGCGGCCAAGCCCTCGGCGAGCCCGTCTGCCGCGGCAACGCCCGCAGCCCCGCCGGCTCCGCCCGCCACGCCGCCCGCCACGCCGCGCGCCCCGCCGCCCGCATAGCCTTCCGAAAAGAAGCGCCACGCCATGCCGAGACTGGCAGGGGGCTGGCCCTGCGCACGCTCCACCAGCCGGCGATAATCCGCTTGCGCCATCTCCACCGCGCCCATCGAGCGCAGGTGCTCGGTCATGAACTGGCAGTCGAGCAGCGCAAAGCCCGCCCGCCGCATCAGTGCCACCAGCCATGCGAGCGCGACCTTGCTCGCGTCGGGCACCCGGCTGAACATCGATTCGCCGCAGAACACCCGGTCGAAATTGACCCCGTATAGCCCGCCGACCAGCTCCCGTGCGCCCCCCTCACCCTGCTGCCAGCATTCGATCGAGTGGGCGTGGCCGGCGCGGTGAAGGCCGATATAGCTCTGCATGATCCGCTCGCTGATCCACGTGTCGGGATGATCTTCACGCGGTTGGGCGCAGGCGCGGATCACCGCCTCGAACGCCTGATCGACCGTTACCATGAAGCGGTCGGCGCGCAGCACCTTGCGCAAGGACTTGGAGAGATGCAGCCCATCCAGCGGGATGACCGCCCGCTCGCGCGGCTCGACCCAGAACACTTCGGGGTCGTCGCGCCGGTCGGCCATCGGGAAGATGCCGCTGCGATAGGCGAGGAGCAGGGTCTCGACCGGGACAGGAGGGCGTGCGGGTGCGTGCATGGTTGGCGCGCATGATACAGGCGGCAGGCGGCCTAGGCAAAGAGGATTGCCTATCGGATAAGCCTTCGATAAAGGCACCGCTCCAACGCGCTGCAGGGGTGTAGCTCAGTTGGTAGAGCATCGGTCTCCAAAACCGAGGGCCTGCGGTTCGAGTCCGCACACCCCTGCCATTACTTTGAAGTAATGTAAGTCTTTGAATTTAAACACGCTTCCTTGCGACTCAAAACCTCGTGGTACCCAGCCTTGGTACCCTAGTGTGGTATTGACC
>JBBRUU010000129.1:0-7476 GCA_038247515.1 Sphingomonadales bacterium | reverse complement strand
CTGCAAGAGCGCTCTGCGTCACCTCCACCGGCGAGGTGTCGGCGACGCCCGCGGCAGCCCAGCCGTCGGGATCGCTGACCGCGCCTTCCGGAATTAGATCGTCGAGCGATTCGGGGACAGGCGTGAGTTCGGGTGCAATGCCGATCCGCGATGGCTGCGCGGCTTCATCCTCGCGGCGCTGACCGGTTTTTCCTTGATCCTGAGTGAGCGTATCAGCACGCGGCTGCACGACCACGCCACCCTGCACTCCGGCGTTTTGTGCGGCAGCCGGTGGTGCGCCCAGCACGAGCGTTCCCTGACCCAATCCTGCGACAATGGCGAGACCGAGCGTGAACCGCAGTCGGGTCTCAGCTGGCCGGGAACTTGGCAGGCTGGCCGTCCTTGCCCCGTGCACCCACCAGATCTGCATCCTGCACCGGGCGCGGCGCAGTCGCCTCCGCGATCAGTCGATGCTGCTCCTGCGGATCCATGAGCTGCCAACCCTCGCGCGTCAGCCGCTCGAGCGGGCGATAGCGAACCTTGTATTGCATACGCGGAGAGCCCTCGACCCAATATCCAAGATAGACGTAGGGCAATGCCTCAGCCGCAGCGCGGCGGATATGATCGAGGATAATAAAATTGCCCAAACCCGCGCGGTCCGTGTGATCGGGATCATAGAAGGAGTAGATCATCGACAATCCGTCGCCCTGCCGATCGGTCAGGCAGGCGCCGACCAGCCGTCCGGGCTGGCCCTGCGCGTCGGGTTCGCGATATTCGGTAACAACCGTGCTGACGGGCGTGTGTTCGATCATGTCCGCATAGTCGAGCTCGTTCATTGCCGACATACCGCCATCGGGGTGGCGCGCGCCGAGGTAGCGGGCGAGCAGATCGAACTGCTCGTCGGTCGCCCAGGGGCGGCATTCGCTGACGATCAGATCGCCGTTGCGCTTGAGGTCGCGTTTCTGCGTGCCCGAGGGGCGGAAGCGGCTCGCCTGCACCCGCACCGAGACGCAGGCGTGGCAATCGAGGCAGGACGGGCGGTAGGCGACGGTCTGGCTGCGGCGGAAGCCGATGCGGCCCAGCGCTTCGTTGAGCTGATCCGCGTGCGGGCCCCTCAGTTCGGTGAAAACCTTGCGCTCGCTCCGGCCGGGCAGATAGGGGCACGGGGCGGGACTGGTCACAAAGAACCGGGGAAAGCGGATAGGTGCCGTCACTTGTGGGGCCTGTCCTTCTCGCGCGGGATTCGCGCATCACCAATCGTTAAGAAAATCTTATGCCTGCACCCGGCCCCCGGTAAAAGTCCCTTAACTATGAAAATGTCGTGAAATGCGCGAAAGCCGCCTCGGCCCGTCGCAAAAGCGCGGCCGAAATGGCTTGGACCCGAGGATTTTGAGGGTTTAAGGCAAGCAGGAGGCGCGCAGATTTGTTGGCAGAAATCAGCCGAGTTCGACGAGCTGGACCGAATAGCCCTGCGCACGCAGGCCCTCGACCAGCCGATCGACCTGCTCGGCGTCGCGCGCTTCGCATTCGATATCGGTGATCAGGCCCTTGGCGGGCAGGGAGGTGAATATCCGCTGGTGATAGATCTCGATGATGTTGACGTTGTGCTCGTCGAACAGCCGCATCACTTTGAACAGTGCCCCGGGGCGGTCCTGCAGCGTGACGCGCAGCCGCGCGAGGCGGCCCTGCCGAGCGAGATCGCGCAGCAGCACATTGGCGAGCAGGCGCGTGTCGATGTTGCCGCCGCACAGCACGAGACCGATGGTCTTGCCCACGAACCGCGCCGGGTTGCTCAGCACCGCCGCGAGCCCTGCCGCGCCCGCGCCTTCGACCACGGTCTTCTCGATCTGGAGCAGTAGCGCCACAGCCTTTTCCAGCGCCGGCTCGTCAACCAGCAGGATGTCGTCGACCCGCTCGGCGATCACTTTTGCCGTGAAGTCGCCCGGCTGCTTGACCGCGATGCCTTCGGCGAGGGTATCGCCGCCGCAGGGCAGGTTAGCGCCCTTGATGCGGTCGAACATCGATGGGAACAGGGCGGCCTGCACGCCGACCACCTCGATCGCCGGATTGATTGCCTTGGCGACGGTCGCCATTCCCGAGATCAGCCCGCCCCCGCCGATCGGCGTGACGATGCAGTCGAGATCGGGCTTCACCGCGAGCATCTCGAGCGCGACTGTGCCAGCGCCCGCCGCGACATGCGGATCGTCGAAGGGGTGGACAAAGGTGAGGCCGAGCTCGACTTCGAGCTTGCGCGCGTGGGCATAGGCTTCGTCGAAGGTCTCGCCTTTCAGCACCACCTTGCCGCCGACGCTCTCGGTCTGCATCACCTTCACTGTCGGGGTGGTTGTCGGCATGACGATGGTGACCGGCACGCCCAGCCGGGTGCCGTGGTAGGAGAGGCCCTGCGAGTGGTTCCCCGCCGAGGCCGCGATCACGCCGCGCGCGCGCTGCTCGTCGGTGAGTTGCAGCAGCGCGTTCAGCGCCCCGCGCTCCTTGTAAGCGGCGGTGAACTGGAGGTTTTCGAACTTCAGCCAGATATCCGCGCCAGTAATCTGCGACAGCGTGATCGAACGCATCATCGGCGTCTCGACCACCGCGCCCGCAATGCGGGCGGCGGCGGCGCGGACGTCGGCGATGGTGAGATCGGCCGGAGTGGCGGTGGCCCCCGTGGGGCGCGAGACAGCGGGCTGCGAAGACATGGCCGCCGCGATTAGAGGCTTGGGGCCGTCAGGGCAATGATGCTGAGGGCTCACGCGGACAAGGAATTGGTGTGGGGGTGAAAGTTGGCAAGCGCCCCTGAAGGCGATAGGCACCGGCTCCTGACGATTTGTTCTGCCCAAGGATTGCCATGCGCCGCAACTTCGCCTTCGCCTTCGCGCTTACCGCTGCCTCCACTCTCGCTCTGGCCGCACCCGCCTGCGCCGACACGCTGGTCGACAATGTCGACGGGGTGACGATCGACACGGCTGGCAAGGTGCAGCGCTTCACCGGCCTCGTCTTCGACGAAGACGGCAAGGTAGTGACGGTGCTCGCGCGCGGGGACAAGCGGCCGCAGACCGACTACCGCCTCGATGGCGAGGGCAAGGTGATGCTGCCGGGCATGATCGACGCGCATGTCCACGTCATGGACCTGGGCTTTGCCGCGCTGACCCTCGACCTGTCGGACACGACCTCGCTCGAAGGCGCGCTGACCAAGATCAAGGCCTTCGCCGAGGCCAATCCGGGGCGTCCGTGGATCATCGGGCGCGGCTGGAATCAGGAGAAGTGGGGCCTCGGCCGCTTCCCGACGGCGGCCGAGCTCGACAGCGTAGTGGCCGACCGCCCAGTGTGGCTTGAGCGCGCGGATAATCACGCCAACTGGGCCAATACCCGCGCCATGACCGCTGCGGGCATCACCGCCAAGACCCCCGACCCCGCTGGCGGCAAGATCATCCGCAACCCGGCTGGCGCGCCTGCGGGCGTGTTCGTCGACGGTGCCGTGCAACTGGTCGGCAAGGTCGTCCCCCCGCCCCGCCCGCAGGACCGAGACCTTGCCTTTTCCAAGGCGCAGGACGTGCTGCTCGCCAAGGGCGTCACTGCCGTGGCCGACATGGGCACCAAGGCTAACGACTGGGCGACCTTCCGCCGTGCGGGCGATAGCGGGCGGCTGGCGATCCGAATCATGTCCTATGCCGACAGCCTCGACACGCTCGAGATGATCGCCGGGGCCGAGCCGACGGTGTGGCTCTACGGCGACCGGCTGCGGATGGGCGGGATCAAGCTGTTCCTAGACGGCGCGCTGGGATCGCGCGGAGCGAGCCTCAAGGTGCCCTACGCCGACGATCATGGCACCCACGGCCTGCAGCTGCTCAGCCCGGCGCAGCTGCGCAACCTGATGAGCCGCGCGGCGATGGGCAATTTCCAGACCGCCGTCCACGCGATCGGCGACGCCGCCAATGCCGAGGTGCTCGCCGCGATCGAGGAGCTTTCGGAGACCTACACCGGCGACCGCCGCTGGCGGATCGAGCACGCACAGATCGTTGATCCCGTCGACATCGCGCGGCTCGGCAAGCACGGGGTGATCGCCTCGATGCAGCCGCTCCACCAGACTTCCGACCGTTTGATGGCTGAAGCTCGGCTAGGCCCGGACCGGCTGGCGGGCGCCTATCCGTGGCGGAGCGTAATCAAGGCTGGCGGACGGCTGGCCTTCGGCTCAGATGCTCCCGTTGAGCCCGCCGATCCTTGGGCCGGCATGGCCGCCGCGATCAGCCGCACCGATGCCGGCGGCCAGCCGTTCGGCGGGTGGTTCCCGCAGGAGACGGTGAGCCGCGAACAGGCGCTCGCGGGCTTCACCTCCGATGCGGCCTTTGCAGGCTTTGCGGAAGGCCGCTTCGGGCGGCTGGTGCCGGGCGAGCGCGCCGACTTCCTGCTGGTCGATCGCGATCCCCTGCTTGCCTCGCCCGGCGCGATCCGGGAGACCAAGATCATGGAAGTGTGGATTGCGGGCGTGAAGGTGCGGGGGGAGTAATTACTCCGCCGCCGCGCGCTCTGCGGCCTCCGCGGCTTGGTCGGCCTTGCGCGCCAGCTTGTCGGCGGCGACCGCTTTTTCCTGGAACCGCATCAGCACCAGCGATGCCTCGAACAACAGCCACAGCGGCACCGCAAGGATGATCTGCGAGCCCGGATCGGGCGGGGTCACGACTGCGGCGACGATGAAGATGCCGACGATCACATAGCGCCGCGCCGCCACCATCTGCGTGCGGGAGATGATCCCGGCGCGGTGCAGCAGCAGCAGCAGCACTGGCAGCAGGAACGTCACCCCGAAGCCCAGGATGAACTGCATCACGAGGCTGAGGTACTCCCCCGCGCTCGGCAGGGCCTGAACCTTGAGCCCGCCCGCCTCTCCGCCAAAGCCGAGGAAGAACTTGAAGGCGGTCGGCATCACCACAAAATAGGCGAGCGATGCCCCGGCGGTGAACAGTACCGGCGTTGCAAACAGGAACGGCAGGAACGCCTTCTTCTCGCGCGCATAGAGCCCCGGAGCGATGAAGGCCCACAGCTGATTGGCGATCACCGGGAAGCTCACCATGAAGCCCGCAAACAGCGCAACCTTCAATTCGACGAAGAACACCTCGGGCAGCTTGGTGAAGATCAACTGGCCTTCGCCATTGGGGAAAGCCTGCTTCAGCGGCTGCACCAGCAGGCCGAGGATATCGTCGGCAAAATAAAGGCAGACCGCAAAGCCGATGCCCAGCGCCAACAGTGCGCGCACGACGCGGGTGCGCAGCTCGATAAGGTGGTCGAGCAGCGGCTGCCGGGTGTCGTCGAGGTCCCTGACGTTAAACATCGGCGCTGCCTTTTGGCGCCGAAGTCGGGGGCGGTTCCGAAAGCGGAAGCTGCGCGAGCGGCTCGGTCGCGGTTTCGACCGGCGGCGCGTCGGCCGCGCCAATCTCGACGGGCGCCTCGTTCACTTTGGGCGCTTCTGCCGGGGTGACATCCACAGGCGGCGGCCCGGTCATCACCGGCGCGCCGGCTTCCGCTTCGGTCAAGGCAGCGGAGCGGCGCATGATTTCCTCGTTCTGCGCCTTCCACTTCTTCTCCATGTCCTCCAGCTCGGCCTCGCGCACCATCGTGTCGATGCCAGAGCGGAAATGGGCGGACATACGCCGCATCTTGCCAATCCAGCGGCCCGCCGTGCGCATGGCAAGCGGCAGGTCCTTCGGCCCGATCACGACGACCGCGACGATGATGATGACCAGCAACTCTCCGGCGCCGACGTCGAACATAGGGGGTGCGGGTGAGCCGCTCTTTCAGGGAAGAAGGAAGATCAGGCGCCGGTGGTGTCGGTCTTTTCGACCGGGGCAACAGCGGGCTCCGTTGCCGCAGGTTCTGGCACGACCGGCGCAGGCGGCTCGATCCGCGCCGACTTTGCCGCGGTCTCCTCGGTCTCGCTCATGCCCTTCTTGAAGCTCGAGATGCCCTTGCCGAAATCGCCCATCATTTCGGCAATCCGGCCGCGACCGAACAGGACCAGCACGATCAGCAGAACAATGACCCAGTGCCAAATCGACGAAAAACCCATTGTCTCAACTCCTGAAATGCGGCCGGGGGCTTAGAGGGGGCCGCATCGCCGAGGATGACCCGGCGCGTGATGGATACCCATTTAGGGCAAGCCCAGCAGAAATGCGAGTCAGTCCGCCAGATTCTCGTCGGTGTCGGCGGCGCTTTCGTCGTGTTCCGCTGCGTCTGCCCCAGCGGGAATATCATCGGGATCGAAGCGCATCGCAGCCTCCATCGCCTCGTCGACCGGATCGAGTAGCCCGGCGGCGCGCAATTCGTCGATGCCGGGCAGATCGCGGCGGCTGGCGAGACCGAAATGGTCGAGGAAGCCCGGCGTGGTGGCGTAGATCACCGGACGGCCCGGCACTTCGCGGCGGCCTGCGAGGCGTACCCAGCCCGCCTCCATCAGCACATCGAGCGTGCCTGCACTGGTCTGCACGCCGCGGATCGACTCGATCTCGGCCCGGCTGACGGGCTCATGATAGGCGATGATCGCGAGGACTTCCGTGGCGGCGCGGCTGAGGCGGCGCACCTGCTCCTTCTCGCGGCGCAGCAGGTGGGCAAGATCGGGCGCGGTCTCGAAATGCCAGCGCCCGCCGCGCTGGCCGAGGTGGACGCCGCGGTTGCGGTATTGGGCTTCAAGCAGGATAAGCGCCTCGCGCACATCCGCTGGCTCCAGCCCGCCGAGATGCGCGGCGAGCGCCTCGACGCTCAGCGGGTCTTCGGCAGCAAAAAGCGTCGCTTCGACCGCGCGCTCAAGGATGTCCGGCTCGTCGCTCATGCGCCCAAACCTACTGGCCCTGCGTCCTTCAACCGGCGGATGCGCAAGGGTGCAAAGGCGGCGTCCTGCTCCATCTCCGCGCGCCCGCGCTTGGTGAGTTCGAGCGCGGCGACGAAGCTCGACGCCAGTGCCGAGCGGCGCAGCGCGGGCGAGGCGTGGGGCGGCAGGAATTCGCGGATCTCCATCCATTCGAGCGTGACGCCGAGCATCGCTGCAACACGCTCCAGCGCGCTATCGAGGGTCATCACCGGGCGGTTGGCGATGTGGTAGATGCGCGGCGCGGTGCGCGCTTTCACCTGCCCGTAGGCCTGGATGACGCTGAACAGGTTGCTGCGCCACACGGTCCTGCGGTCGGTGCGCAGGCCTTCGGGGTTGCCGCGAAGGAACACATCGCGCCCAATCCGGTCGTGGCCCATCAGGCGGCCAGCCGCCTCACGCATCGCGCCTAGGCGTTGGAGCCGCAGTTGCAGGCGCAGCGCGAGTTCTTCGGGCGAGGGGTCCTCCTGCTCGGCCTTGGGCAGCAGCATCGCCGATTTCAGATACGCCAGCCAAGCGGCCATCACGAGGTAATCGGCGGCGACCTCGAGCTTCAGCGCCCCGGCGCGGTCGATATAGGTGAGATATTGGTCCACAAGGGAAAGGATCGAAATCTGCCGAAGATCGACCTTCTGCCGCCG
>JBBRUU010000128.1:0-7586 GCA_038247515.1 Sphingomonadales bacterium | reverse complement strand
TTGCTCCGCCCTGGAAGAAGCCCTGCTGAATGTCGACCGGCGCAACTTCGACCGAGAATTCGCCGATCGCATCGATCGGAACCGGGCCGCGCGACGAAACCAATCCGCCGGATTCGAGACCGAACGGATCGCCGAAGGCCACGCCGTCGACGGTGAAGCGGTTGAAGCGGTTGTTCTGTCCGGCAATGCTGATCGCGCCGTTGTTGGTGGCGTCGAGGCTAACCAGCGGGCTTCGCGCGGCAAGATTGCGGATGTCGCGGTTGACGTTGGCGACGCCAGCGATGTCGCGGGCCGAGAGCACGGTGGCCGGGCCGGTCCCGAGGGTGATTGCCGAACGCACGCGAGTACCGGTCACGACGATGGTCTGGCCCTGCTCGGCCAGCGCGACGCTGATGCGCTGCGCCTGGCCGGCGGTGAGGAAGCCGATGTCCTGGCTCGCGGTTTCGAAGCCGTCAGCCGACACTTCGACAGTGACGGGTCCGCCGAGACGCAGGCCGGGGGCGTTGAAGCCGCCCTGGTCGTCGGTGGTCTGAGTCGATGTGGTGCCCGAGGGCACGTGGGTCACGACCACAGTCGCGCCGACAATCGGGGCGCCGTTCTGGTCGACGACATCGCCGCGAACTGCCGAGGTGGTTTCCTGGGCGAAGACCGGTGTGGCGATCGTGGTGGTCGCAGCAAGGCTGACGATGCTCGCCGCAAGGAGATACTTAAGCTTCATGGTTGAGGCCCCTGGGTACGATGGAGAGAGAGTGAACGAAACTGGTCTGAGGGGCTGCGCTAGGCCCGAACGGTGACGGCAAAGCGACTGTTCTGTGACAGTTTCATGAAACGCCATGCCCCCACGCGGCGTTTCCTTAGTAAGAGTCTTTCCTGATGCCAGAAAAGTCTCGGATTCACGCGAGTTCGCCCGCCGGGTGTTGCATCGCAGCAACGCCGTTCAGGATTTTCTTTTTCAACAACAAAACGCGGTGGATCGAGAGCCTTCAGGCGAGATTGATTTCGCGCAGGCGCTGCATCAGGAAATCATGCGCGCTGATCGGTGGCGGCGGGGGATTCGCTCCGTCCGCATCGATGCATTCGGGCAGCGGCTCGATCATGAAATCGGGCCGGAAATGCAGGAAGAACGGCATCGAATAACGCGCCCGCTGCGCCGCTTCACCGCGCGGGTTGACCACCCGGTGCGTGGTCGAGCGCAGCCGCCCGTTCGTCTGGCGCTGGAGCATATCGCCAACATTAATGACCAGCGCGCCCGGCGGCACGTCGACTGCGTGCCACTCGCCCGAACGGGTCAGCAGTTCGAGCCCCGCTTCCTCGGCGCCGAGCAGCAGGGTGATGGTGTTGATATCCTCGTGACCAGCGGCGCGCACCGCGCCTTCCGGAGCGCCTTCGCCCAGGGGCGGATAGTGCAGCAGGCGCATCACCGAATTGCCGTCTGTGACGCTGGCAGCAAAGAAATCGCGCGGGCGGCCAAGGTGCAGCGCGATCGCCTCGAGCGCCCGGGCCCCGGCGGTCTCGAAGGCGTGGTAAAGTTCGCTCATCGTCTCGCGGAAGCCCTCGACTTGGGTGGGCCAAACGTTGGGCGCCATGAACTGGGTAAGCGCGTGGCCCTCGGGCAACGAACGGCCGACGTGCCAGAACTCCTTGAGGTCGAACACTTCAGCGTCCTTGGCCTTCTCGGTGCCGAACGGGGTGTAGCCGCGCGCGCCGCCGCCGCCTTCGATCTTGTAGGCGCGCTTCACATCGGCCGGGAGCGCGAAGAAGGCCTTCGACACGGCTTCTGCCCGGTCGACCAGGTCCTGCGCGATGCCATGATCGCGCACCACGGCAAAGCCGTATTCGCCGAAGCTGCGGCCGAGTTCGTCGGCGATGGTGTCGAGCGGCTGGGCGAGCGAGACAGAAGCGATGTTGACCATGCCTGCGCCTTTACACGCGGGCACGCGGCCCTGCCAAGCCTGAAGCGGCGGTCAGTACGGCAGGAACAGGCTGGCTAGCGCCGCGCTCATCAAATTGGCGAGGCTCCCCGCCGCAAGTGCCTTCAGCCCGAGCCGCGCGATCACTGGCCGCTGGTTCGGGGCAAGCCCGCCGGTCACCGCCATCTGGATCGCGATCGAGGAAAAATTGGCAAAGCCGCACAGCGCAAAAGTGACGATCGCACGGCTGCGTTCGGTTAGTTCGGAGCCTTGCATCTTGCCGAGGTCGATGAAGGCGACGAATTCGTTGAGCACGATCTTGGTGCCGAACAATCCACCCGCGATCCGCGCCTGATCCCAGTCGGAAATGCCGATCAGGTACATCACCGGCGCAAACAGGTAGCCTAGCAACTTCTGGAAGCTGATCGTCTCGAGCCACGTCGCCGCATCGGGCGACAGCGGCACGCCGACTTGGCCCGAAAGGCCGACGATGCCGCCGCCGATCCCGGCCAGCATGCCGTTGGCAAGCGCCACCAGCGCGACGAACACCATCACCATCGCGCCCACCGCGACCGCGAGTTTGACGCCGGTCTGCGTGCCTTGAGCGGCAGCCTCGATTATGTTGGCGGGGCGCAGGCCTTCCTCGAAGGTCTCCGCCGTACTTACCTTGTCGGCCTTGGCACCGCCCTCGAGAATAGAAGCCGGGCCGACCGCGCTGATCCGCGCCTGGGGAAGTTCGACCTGCTCGCCGTTCTCGTCATACATGACCACGCGGGTGGCCTCGGTCAGCGTGTTGCTCTTACCCCGCGCCCGCGCGACGGCGGCGGCGCCGATATTATCGCGCACGGATACGGGATCATCGGGCATGATGATCTTAGCCATCAGAATGCCGCCCGGGGCCGACATGAAGGCCGCGGCGAGCAGGAAGGGTACCGCGTCCTCGCCGATGAAGCTCGCGTAGGCGGCCAGAATGGTTCCGGCCACGCCCGCCATGCCCACAGTCATCAGCGTGAACAGGCCCGAAGGACTGAGCGCTGCGAGATAAGGCCTCACCACCAAGGGGCTTTCCGACTGGCCGACGAAAATGTTGGCCGCCGCGCCCAGGGCCTCGACCTTGCTGATCCCCGTGATCCAGCCGATCGCCCCGCCGACCCAGCGCACCAGCCGCTGCATGATGCCGAGGTGGTACAGGATCGAGACGATCGCGGCGAAGAACACGATCACCGGCAGCGCGGCGATGACGAAGGTGTTGGCAAAGGGGTTGGTCTCCATCGGCCCGAACACGCTCGTGATGCCGATCTTGGAGAAATCGAGGAGCGCAATTACCCCGCTCGCGAGGCCGCCGATCACCGCCACGCCCGCATCGGTGCGCAGCACGATCAGCGCGGTCACAGCTTGCAGGGCAAAGGCCGATCCGACCACGCGCGGATTGATCCGGCGCCGCGCCGAGGACAGCGCGGCGGCAATCCCGAGGATGGCGGCCACGCCTGCGAGGCTCAGCAGGATAGACGTGATACTCCCGTTCACGGCGGCGAATTCCTTTGATGGCTGAAAGCGTATTCGACCCCGTGCGCTCCGGTAACTCGGCCATTAACTCGGCCATTAACTCGGCCAGTCACTTGGCAAGTCACCTGCCAAGTCACCTTGCCGTGCGCACGGAGCAGCCGGACGTGGCAGTTTGCGCAGTTCGTTGCAAGCCGGATGCGACGGCGCGGCGCCGCAAACCCGTCCGTATCACCGGTGACAGGCCCGTTGACAGGTCCGTTGACAGGTCCGTTGACAGGGCGCGCGCGGCGCTTTTCTTTTGCCCCCGCGCTGGCTAGCACTTTGGTCCATGACCACACCTGCCCTCGAGACACCCGCTCACGCCGCCCCCGCGATGATGGCGTTCCCGCTCGGCATGTTCGTCTTCACGCTGCTTTATGGCGGGATGACGGTGCTGGCAGGCGTGCTCGCCTTCAAGCAAGTGCAACTGTGGCCGACCAGCCTTGCGGTGGAGAGCGGGATTTTCCCCTTCCTGCTGCTGGTGGTGATCTCGAGCACGCTGTCGCAGCTCTACGGGCGCGATGCGGCCAAGCGGATCGTGTGGTGGGGGTTCCTGCCGCTGGGAATTGCGTCACTTCTTTTGCCACTCGTCCTGATTCTTCCTGCGTCCCTAGAGATGCTGTCCGATCCTGAGCGCCTGAAGGATTTGGCCGCGTTTGAACGCGTCCACTGGACAACTCCTCGCGTATGGATGGCGGGACCGGCGTCCTACATCACCTCGCTGCTGCTCAACATCTGGATCTTCGACCGGCTGCGCGGCAAGAGCGATAACGAGAGCACGCTTGGCCTGATGGCCCGCGGCGCGGTCGCCTCGGCGCTGTCACAAGCTGTCGATTCGGTGATATTCATCACGCTGGCCTTTTACGGCGAGTTCGACATCACCGACCTGATGATCGGCCAAGTGCTGGCAAAGGTGGTGCTGAGCCTCGTGCTGGTGCCGTTCCTGATCACCGGCGGGGTGCGGGCGGCGCATTGGCTGGACGCAAAGAAACAGGGCTGAGAAAGCCCACCGACCACTAGACCGGCCAGTCACCAGATCGGTCGCAAAGCGACCGCAGGCCACGCGGCCGCGCCGCAGGCCCGAGGAAATCGCATCCCAGAGGGGCTGCGCAAACAAAAATGGTGAGTCCGGCGCGGTGTCAGATCCATCATGCCAAGGCGGCATCCTTGCGAGACGCCAACTGCTCAGGCGCCTCGCAAAGAAGTCGAGCCTCGCGGCCAGCGCGGAATGCCTAGCGAACGACGCGGGCGCGGGTTTCGAGGTTGACTAGCCGCGCGTCCAAATAGGTCCGTTCCTCGGTTGAGGTCGTCAACCGTGCATAAGCCGCCTCAAGCTGGACGAGGTCACCGTGCTCGACGAGCAACTGCGCTCGCGCGGCGGCGGTCAAACCGCTGGTGGGTACCGCCCGGGCGATGGCTTCAAGACGGCTCTTGACGGTAATCGGTGCGGAGTAGGCGACATCGCCCACCCGCGCGTCGAGAGCATCTAGCCGCGTATCAAGGTCATCGCGTTCGGCTTCGGACAGGATGCCGTCGCGCAGGTAGCCCGCCTCGACCTGAACCAAGGCGGCATAATCGGTCTTGAGCCGTGTACCCGAGGTTCGGGTGAGTTTGCGCGCGGCGACCCTCGCGTCAACGCGGCGATTGAACTCGGCCTGCCCTTCGCTGACTTCTGCAGGCGGCGTGACGCTGTCTGCGTAACGACGGTCGGCAAGGACCTGAAGCAGCACATTGTACCTCGCGCTGAGCTCGCTGCGCTCGGTTGTGGTGAAGAGCCTGTCGGCACCGTAGCGCGCCTCGAGGTCAACCAGATCGGCGTAATCGGCCTTGAGCCGCGTGCCGGTCTCCTGCGTCAAAATCCCCGAGCGAACGTCGGCATCGACCCGCGCGATGAATTCGACCCGTTGGCTGCCCAGCGCCATGCGCCCCGCACGCCATTGGCCATCCAGCGAGGAATCGGCAGAGTTATCGACGCCCAGAAGGTTGCCGAGGATCTGACCGATCCGGTCGCGGGTAGAAGGCGTGGAAGTGGTAGAGGGCTGAGCTGTTATGGGAACCGCGGTTAGCGCGACCGCAGCGGTGGTAAGGAGAAGTAAAATTCGCATAGCATGGCCTACTTTTGGTTTTTAGTTTTCAAACAGGATACCTGATTTTGGTCAGTCCTAGGCCTAATCGGTATTGCGGTTAGCGGCATAGCCGATTTCATCGGCTTGGTACTAAGTAGCAATTTGCAAGCCGATGGTCGTTACTTCGAAACCTCGTCAACCGCTTGTTCTGCCGCGTCGCCGACCTGTCCTGCCGCTTCGCCGACCTGTGTGGCGGCATCGGCAACGGCGCTATCTTTGGCCGTTTCGGCATCACCCAGTTGCGAAAACACTAACACCGCCCCGATCCCGACAACGATCAAGGCCAGTAGCGCAATCCATTTGAAAGCTCCGCCAGACCGAGGTTGGTCTGTAATGACTGTCGTATGGGTGTGAGTGTTGCCTTTGGGCGCGCTCGTTTCCGTGATGCGTTCTTCGGTCATGTTTCATCCCTTAACATTTTGTCGCAATCGCCCAGCTTCGGGCGATCTATTGTTAGTTCAATTGTTGACTGTGAGTGCAAAGCCAGATCTCGGCCTATCAGTGGCCGACATTTGTATTCACAGCTTTGGTGACGCGGGCAGAAGCGCAGGATCGACCAGCACGGCGTCGATCGCGATGAGCGCTCCATTTCCGACGATGGTGACCCGGCCTGGAATAGCGGCTTTCCGGCCTGACGCATCACGGACAGCCAGCCCGCCTGCTTTGCTGGTCAGCGTCAAAACCCCGCCGCCGAAATTGGCGACGCTTGCCTCGCCGCCTGCTTGTGTGATGGCCTTGTTGATCGCCTCGATATCGAGAACCCCGGGAACCATGTGATTGCGGAGCACGGCTGCTGCGATGGCGCTGTTTTGCGGTTGTGCCAAAAGCTTGCCGGTTTGCTCGTCCAGCGCTTCGAATGCAGCGTTGGTGGGTATGAAAATCGTGGTGCTCGCCTTCCCATCAAGCGCGCCCATCAAACCCGTCTGCTTCAATGCGTTCGCTGCAATTGAAAGCGATGGGTCTTGGGCTAGCACTTGCGCGAAAGTCTCGCCGCGCTTGTCCTCCACATCTTCTACAGAAACCGCGGTCTCGCCATCGGCACCGCTGCAAGCAGCCAGCGCCAAGGCGAGCCCTGCCACAAGGCCGAGGCCCATTACCTGATTTTTCATTTCAGCCCCCCTCAAAACACAAGTGCCAAGGCAGAGGTCACCAACGCCGTTCCGGGATCGATTTCGTAAACGTAACCATCGGCATAGCGATAGCGAGCCTGCGGGGTGTCGGCATATTGCTCACGTAGGTCAAACGGCACATTATAGACATCATAGCCGCGCGGCATCGGACGGCCGATTTCGAATGCGTTGCCCGTCAGCAACCCGGCGACCGACGTTATAGCAGTCGTTTCGGGATCGACGCGGTAGATCACGTTGTCCGCGAAGCGATAGCCATCGCGGTCTCCGAGCTGGAAATAATCGGAGTAATAGTTCGGTAGCGGTGCAGCCGCGTAGGAGGCAGGCCAGATATTCCCAATACCCAGAGCGCCGCCAAGCAGCGGCAGGAACCCTGCGAGCCCCTCAGGGCGGTATTGCAGCAAATAGCCGTCTTCATAGAAATATCGTCCGCGCTCAGCCCCGTTTAGGCCAAAGAAACCGGGTTCGAAGCTGCGGTAACGGTCCTTCGCCTGGCCGGGCGGAAGGCAGCCATTGCGCTTCTTGGCGAGACCGGGCGGGCAACCATCAATCAGGCGGGGACGCGCACCGAATGCGTCGCGTAGCTCGCGGGATGCAAAGCCGCCGGCTCCATCATTCCGATCAAACTCTCCACGATTGCGCGCCGGGGCGCCTCGCATATCGTCGCTAAAGGGCTGGTTGCCCTTAGCGGATTTGCCTTCCCCTCGGTCACTGCGCGTTTTGACTTCACGGCCACTTGCTGGACCATCGCGGTCAGCATTACCACGCGCACTTCCGGCGCGACCTGCCTTATCATTTCCTGACGCAGCATCGGCTTGTCCGCCGCGCTCTGCTTTGGAGCCTTTGTCGCCTGACGCTCCATTGCGATCAATCTTGAC
>JBBRUU010000127.1:0-7783 GCA_038247515.1 Sphingomonadales bacterium | reverse complement strand
GCCCGAACACCGCGACCTTGGCGCGGAAGTCCATCGACGCGCGCCGCCCGGTGATCGGATTGGGCGAGGGGCCGACATGGCTGCCGAGCACCTCCAGCGGCAGGAACTGGGACCATGCGGGGATGATCCGCAGGCGCTCGATCGCGTCGTTGTTGTCGGAGGGCCAGACGCGGTGGGTGCGTTCGAGCACCGCGAAGTCGATGCGGCCCCCGCCACTCGAACAGCTTTCGATCTCGACCTCGGGGTGCGCGGCGCGCAGGCGATCAAGCAGGGCGTAGTAGCCCTCGGTCTGTCGCGGAGCCGAGGGGAAGAGGTCGCGGTTGTGGTCCCACTTGAGGTAGGCGATGGCGTGCGTCCGCAGCAGCGCATCGAGGCGGGCGAACAGGTAATCGCCCACCTCCGCGCGCGCCATGTCGAGCGCCAACTGTCCGCGCATCGTCGGGCGTTCGCGGCCTTCGATATGCAGGCACCAGTCGGGCTGTGCGCGATAGAGATCGCTATCGGGCGAGACCATTTCCGGCTCGACCCACAGCCCGAAATCCATGCCCAACGCGTGGACACTGGCGATCAACGGCGCGAGTCCGTTCGGGAACACCTCGGGCGACACCGTCCAGTCGCCAAGGCTGGTGGTGTCATCCCGCCGTCCGCCGAACCACCCGTCGTCGAGCACGAAGCGCTCGATCCTGAGCGTCGCTGCACTTTCGGCCAGTGCAATCAGACCCGCTTCCGAGAGGTCAAAGCCCAGCGCTTCCCACGAATTGAGGTGGACCTTGCGCGGGCCCCATGCGGCGCGGTGCGGCAGCAATTCGGCGCGCATCTGGGCGTGGAAGGCCTGCGCCAACGCCGAACGGTTCGGGGCAAGGGCGAACCAAGCTTCTGCCCCGTCAAGATCGGTTCCCGAATTCAGGCTTATGCCCGTAGCGCCGCCGCCGATGGCCATCTGCAACACCGCGCGGCCATCGCCTTGTCCTTGCGCGTCGCAGTCGATCCGAATGCTATGATCGCCGCTCCAAGCGAGGTGCGCCGCCAGCACCTCGCCCGTCTGCGGATCATCGAGCAATAGCCAGTTCCCGCCGCCGAAGCCCGGCTTGCCGGTGCCGGACCGTGCCGCATAGCCGTCAGCCGCGATGGCGCGATGCGTCTCGCGCATCTCGCCTGCCCAGCGGCCCGCATAGGTGGTCATGCCGGTGAACCGCCGGGGGATCGGCAGCACCAGCGCGGGCTGATCGACCAGCGAAAAGCTTGCGTTGCCCACGTTGACGGCATCGCAGGTCACTCTGACGACATCGCCCGAACGGATGCGCCACCACATGTTAAGGTCGATGCCGAGCCGCTCGTCCTCCCAATCGATCCAGAGTTCCCGTTCGCTGGCGTCCCACTGGCGCACGCGGAAGTCCGTGGGCACTTCGCCTGCCAGCGGATTGTCGTGATCTACGAGCCTGAGCGCCGGTGTCCCGCTCCAGCCGCCCTTGCGTTCGGGCAGCAAGCCCGGGCGGGGCGGGTGGTCGGGCTGGCTCTCGTGCCGGCCGCGCGCGTGGGCAGCGGCCAGCATCGCAAGGTCCTCGCCCGCAGGCAGGCGCGCGCCAACATATACACAGTCCGCCGTGCCGCCCATTTCCAGGGCGAACACCAGCGTCAGCGTCTCGCCATCGCACCGCACGAAATCCAAGTGCACCTTCTCCCCGCGTTCGGTGATGAATATCGCCCTCGGGCTTGTCCGCCACCTGCGATGCGCTGTAACCGCACGGTGCGAGAGGGGAAAGCGCGCAATGAACCAGATGGCAACAGGGAGCCTCGTCCAGATTGCGGTCTGCGCGGGCATCACCGCGCTGATCGGCCTCGTCACATGGCTGAAGGTGCGACGCTCGGCGGGCGAGGACAGCCACGACGGATCGCCCAAGGACGTTTATCTGGCGGGCGGCAAGCTTTCGTGGGTGTTCGTGGCGGGCGCGATCACGCTCACCAACCTGTCGACCGATCAGCTGGTGGGCATGAACGGCAACCAGATGCTGCTGCTCGCGTGGTGGGAGATCAGCGGCTTTGTCGGCCTGCTGATCCTCGCCTATGTGTTTGTTCCGATCTACTACCGCGCCAGAGTGACAACGGTGACGGAGCTTCTCGAACAGCGCTACAAGGGCAGCGGGATCCGCACGCTGGTGTCGGCGCTGTTCCTGTTCGGGATGATCCTCATCTACCTGCCGGCCGGGCTGTATTCGGGGGCGCTGTTTCTCAAGACCGCAGGCATCGATCTGCCGCTGCTGGTGCTGGCGGCGTTCCTCGGTGTGATCGCGGCGGCCTATACGATGGCCGGCGGCCTGCGCGCCGTAGCGGTGATGGAGACTTATGCAGGGATCGGCGTGCTCGCCATCGCGGTGCTGATCGTGGTGCTGGCGATGAACGCAGTGGACTGGAATATCACCCGCGGCGTTCCGGCTGAACGGCTGACGATGATCGGGGCTGCGGACTCGCCGATCCCCTTCCACACGCTGTTCACCGGCATGATCTTCATCCAGATTTACTACTGGTCGACCAATCAGCCGATCACCCAGAAGGCGATGGCCGCGCCGTCCGTGCGCGAGGCGCAGAAAGGCGTGCTGGCGGCGGCTTGCGTGCGCATCCTCATCATCCCGGCAATCGTCGTGATCCCCGGCGTGGTCGCCTATCAGTTGTTCGGCGATATTGACGATGCGGCTTACGGTCGGCTGGTGGGCGAGGTGCTGCCGCCCTGGCTGTCGGGCGTGTTCGCTGCCGCCATCGCTGCCGCAGTGATTGCGCACACCGCAGCGGTGCTGAACGCTGCCGTCGGGCTCTACGCGGTCGATTTCCACGAGAAGTTCATCGCCCCGGTGGCCGACCACCGCCGCCTGTCGCGCGTGGTGAGCGTGCTGCTGACGATCGCCGCGATCGCACTGGTGCCGATCTTTGCCACCGCCAAAAGCATCATCAACCTGCTCCAGCAATTGAACGGCCTGTCGTCGATGCCGATCCTGTCGGCGTTCGTCGTCGGGCTGGTGTTCACCGGGGTTGCATCGCGCGCGGCGATTGCCGGGGTGCTGTGGGGCGTTGCGCTCTATGCGGGCTATACCTTCTTCTGGCAGCCCTCGGGCGCGATCACGCTGCACTATATCGACTTCATGGTGGTGACGCTGGTGACGAGCATCATTGCAGCGCTGGCGTTCAACCGCTTTGCGCTTGGCGGGCGGGCCGAATTTGCGCCGCGCAAGGTGTTTTCGTCGCTGGCGGACCGTCCGGAAGCCTAGGCATTCCCGTGACGCTCGACCTCACCCGCCCGCACCGGCGCTTCAATCCGCTCAGCGGCGGCTGGGTGCAGGTCTCGCCGCAGCGCATGGGGCGGCCGTGGCAGGGCGAGGTGACCGAGCCCGATCCGCTCCCGCCCGGCTATGACCCGGCCTGTTACCTGTGCCCCGGCAACGCCCGCGTCGGCGGCGCGGCGAACCCGGCCTATGAGGGCGTCCACGTCTTTGCTAACGACTTCCCGGCGCTCGCCGAGGATGCGGGCGGCGCGGCGGGTGACGACCCGCTGCTGCGCGCGGAGGCTTCACAGGGCGTGTGCCGGGTGATCTGCTTCTCGCCCGATCACGGCAAGTCACTCCCCCGTCTTGCGCCCGCGCAGATCCGCGAAGTTATCGACGTCTGGGCCGACCAGACCGCCGAACTCGGCCAGCGCTTCGCCCACGTACAGGTGTTCGAGAACAAGGGCGCGATGATGGGCTGCTCCAACCCGCACCCCCACGGCCAGGTCTGGGCAACTGCGCATGTTCCCGAGGAACCGGCGGCCGAGGACGTGCAGCAACGCGCGTATTTCGCTGAACATGGCCGCCCCCTGCTGCTCGATGTCGCGGAACGCGAAGCGGCTGGCGAACGCGTGGTCGAGGCGAACGACGACTGGCTGGCGATCGTGCCCTTCTGGGCGGCTTGGCCGTTCGAGACGCTGCTGTTGCCGCGCTTTGCTGTGCAACAGATGCCGCAGCTGACCGGCGGCCAGCGGGGCAGTCTGGCGAGCATCCTCAAGGCGCTGACCATCCGCTACGACAACCTGTTTTGCACCTCCTTTCCCTATTCGATGGGCTGGCATGGTGCTCCGTTCGGGGCGCCTTTCGATGCTGGCAGCGCCGACCACTGGCAGCTCCACGCCCACTTCTACCCGCCGTTGCTGCGCTCGGCTTCGGTGCGCAAGTTCATGGTCGGCTACGAGCTGCTGGCCGAGCCGCAGCGCGATCTGACGCCCGAGCGCGCGGCTGAGATGTTGCGTTCGGTAAGCGGCCAAGTGCACTACGCCGACTGACCTCGCAAGGAAGTGATGATGCATCGCCGTGACCGCCTGATTGCCCGCGCCCGCCAGGGCTTCCGCCTCGCTTACGGGGCAGAGCCGACGCGCTTCTTTGCGGCGCCCGGACGGGTCAACCTGATCGGCGAGCATGTCGACTACAACGACGGTTGCGTGCTGCCCTGCGCGATCGACCGCGAGGCCATTGTGGCCCTTGGCCCACCTGATCCGAACGCGATCGTGCCGCGCTTTGAGGCCGTCGCACTCGACATGGGCGACATGGCGAGCGCGCGTGACGCCTTCGATCTTATCGGCCCGATACTGCCGGGCGAGAACGACTGGCAGAACCATGTTCGCGGCGTGATCCAGGCACTCGGGCGCTACGGACACAAGGTGAAGCCTGCGCGGATCGCGATTGCGGGCGACGTGCCGATCGGCGCAGGGCTATCCTCCTCGGCGGCCTTCGGCGTGGCGGTGGCGCTTGCCTGTTCGGAGCATTCGGGCCTCAGCCTCGGCCCCGAGAAGCTCGCCAAGGTGGCGCAGATCGCGGAGAACGATTTCGTCGGCTGCGCTTGCGGGATCATGGACCAGATGGCGTCTGCGGCCTGCGTTGCGGACCATGCGCTGCTGCTCGATTGCCGCACGCTTCAGACCATGCCGATTTCGATCCACGAAAGCCTCGCGGTGACGGTGATCGACACCGGCCTGCGCCGTAACCTTACGACCAGCGCCTTCAACCAGCGCCGCGCCGAATGCGAGGCGGTGGCGACGCATTTCGGGGTGAAGGCGCTGCGCGATCTCGCTCCGGCGACGCTCGCTGCGGCCGAAGTCACCCTCGATCCGGTACTGTTCCGGCGGGCGCGCCACGTGGTCAGCGAGATGGAGCGGGTCGAGCCGGTTGCGGCGGCGCTGGCGACGGGTGACAGCGCCGCGCTCGCCGCGGTGCTGCACGAGGCGCATGTATCGCTGTCGGAGGATTTCGACGTCTCGCTCCCCGCGATCGACCAATTGGCCGGACTGGTGCGCGAGGCGCTTGGCGATCAGGGCGGTGTGCGGCTGACCGGCGCGGGCTTCGGCGGGTGCCTCGTCGTGGTGGCGAAGCGTGAGGCGAGCGGCGCCATCGACGACGCTGTTGCCCGTTACAACGCCGCGACCAGCGGGCTCCCGGCGTCTGCCGAGACCTTCACGCCCATCGGCGGGGCTGCGCCGATCGTGTTTGGTTGAGGATGTACATAAGGTCAGGGTAGCCCGGCGATCCGTGATCCTCCTCAGCCTCGTGGACGATTTACAGATATAAAAATATCTTTATATGGTTCTGGCAATGGTCATCGAAGACATCTTCAAGGCATTGGGCGATCCGACCCGGCTGCGCATCGCGCGGCTGCTGGGCGCGATGGAGCTTGCGGTGGGCGAGCTTGCGCAGGTGCTCGGCCAGAGCCAGCCGCGCGTGTCGCGCCATGTCGGCATCCTGTGCGACGCTGGCCTTGCCGAACGCCGCCGCGAGGGCAGCTGGGTGTTCCTGCGCCAGAGCGAAGCGCGCGGGGCCGTGATCGAGGCGGTCCAGCAGCTCCTTGCGCTCGCCGAGCAACAGGAGCCCGAATTCGCCGCCTTGTGCGAGGCTGATCGCCGCAAGCTTGCCGCGATTCGCGACGCGCGCGAGGCTGCCGCCGGACATTACTTCGCCCGCCATGCCGGCGAGTGGGACGAACTGCGCGCGCTCCACAGCGCCGATGCCGAAGTCGAGCGCCGCTTGGCCGAGGCCCTGGCCGATGCACCGCTGGGTCACCTGCTCGACATCGGCACCGGCACGGGCCGCATGGCCGAGTTCTTCGCCGACCGGGCCGAGCGGATCGTCGCGCTCGACAAGAACCTCGAGATGCTGCGCGTTGCGCGTGCCAAGCTCCAGCACCTGCCCGCCGCACAAATCGAGCTGGTGCAGGGCGATTTTGCCGAGCTGCCGTTCGCCGATGCCAGCTTCGATACCGTGATCCTGCATCAGGTGCTGCACTTCGCTCCCGATCCCGCGCCCGCTCTGGCAGAGGCCGCGCGCGTGCTGCGCGGCGGCGGGCGGATCGCGATCGTCGACTTTGCCAACCACGATCATGAAGAGCTGCGCACCCGCCACCAGCACGTGCGCCTCGGCTTTGCCGACCGCCAGATGGCCGAACTGCTGCGCGCTGCGGGCTTTGCCGCAGGCACGCCGCGCGCGCTTGAAGGCGACACGCTGGTGGTCAAGATATGGACCGCCACGCGCCGCGCCTCCGGCCCTGCCAAAGCCACTTCCAAGACCCCCGCCAAATTCCCCGCCAAATCCCCCGCCACCCTCACGGAAACCGTCTGATGACCCCCACGTTGAACCAGCTGCACGAATACCGCACCGCCACCGATACGCCGCTGTTTTCCGGCCTGCCGGGCGATGTTGCGGTGAGTTTCGAGTTCTTCCCGCCCAAATCGGCGAAGATGGAAGAGCAGCTGTGGGATGCCGTGACGCAGCTCAAACCCCTGGACCCCAGCTTCGTCTCGGTCACCTACGGCGCGGGCGGATCGACGCGCGAGCGCACCCATGCGACCGTCGCGCGGATCATCGGCGAAGCCAAGCTTCCGGCCGCCGCGCACCTCACCTGTGTTGCGGCGTCGAAGGCGGAAATCCGCGAGGTCGCCGAGCAATATTGGGACGCGGGCGTGCGCCACATCGTCGCGCTGCGCGGCGATGCGGGCGAGCCCGGCGCGCCCTTCACCCCGCACCCGCAAGGCTATGCCAGCGCCGCCGAATTGGTCACGGGACTGAAGGACATCGCGCCCTTTGAAATCAGCGTCGCGGCCTATCCCGAGACCCATCCCGATGCGGTCAGCCCGCAGGACGACATCGACAACCTGAAGCGCAAGCTCGATGCTGGGGCAACCCGCGCGATCAGCCAATTCTTCTTCTCGCCCGAAGCCTTCTTCCGGTTCCGCGATGCTTGCGCTGCGACCGGGGTCGACGCCCCGATCCTGCCGGGCATCCTGCCTGTCACCAACGTCGCCCAGGCGAGGAAGTTTGCCGCCGCTTGCGGGGCTTCGATCCCGGCGTGGATGGACGGTTTGTTCGAAGGTCTCGACGAGAAGCCCGCCGCCCGCCATCTGGTCGCCGCGACGGTCGCTGCCGAACTGTGCCGCAGGCTTTATGCAGGCGGGGTGCGCGACTTCCACTTCTATACTCTTAACCGCCCCGAGCTCGCCTATGCGATCTGCCATATGCTCGGGAAGCGTCCTGCCGGAGACCATGCATGACCGCCCGCCAGCAACTCCTCGCCGCTGCGAAAAGCCGTGTGCTGATCTTCGATGGCGCGTTCGGGACGCAGATTCAGGAGCGCAAGCTCACCGAGGCCGATTACGCCGGAAGCCTCGGCTTGCCCGCCGACCAGAAGGGCAATAACGACATCCTCGCGCTGACGCGGCCGGACGTGATCGGTGACATCACCCGCGCCTATCTCGACGCAGGCTCGGATATGGTCT
>JBBRUU010000126.1:0-8091 GCA_038247515.1 Sphingomonadales bacterium | reverse complement strand
CCGATGGTGAGCATCAGCCGCGCCATCCGGTCGTCCGCGCCAAACTGTCCAGCCAGCCAGGTGAAGCCGGTGAGATCGCTCGCCGCCTGCATCCGCGCCCCGCCCAGCGCAAGATCGGCGTAGAGCAGGTTGGTCAGCGCCGCGATCACCGCGCCCAGCGTCAGGGTGGTCATGCGGCCGATCACCGTCAGCAGCGTGCCGCCCAAGGCCAGCCCCACGATCAGCGCGCCGACGCCAAAGAACTTCGACGCGATCGCCACCTCGTCCTTGGTGTATTGCAGCTCGCCGAGGTAGAATGGGTAGGCAAAGCTCCCCCAGATCGCGTCGGTGATGCGGTAGCAAAGCACCAGTGCGATCACCAGAACGGCCGCCCATTTGAGGCGCCCGATGATCTCGGCAAGCGGCAGGATCAGCGCACGGTAACCGTGGTCGAGCGCGACAGCGAGCGTGCCTTGCGCGGGTGCGGCCTCGGTCAGCGTGTAGCGCCCGCGCTTGCGCATTGCCTCAAGCCAACCGGCAATAAGCCCGGGGATCACGACTGTGGCAATCACGATCAGCGGGCCCATCTGGCTGACGAACCTGGTCGAATCCGGACGCGTTTCGGGGGTGGCGGTGAGCGAGCTGACCATGAAGTCGAGCACAATCACCAGTGCCCAGCCCCATAGAAGAGCCACAGCGCCGAGCGCGTAAGCGCGGATGCGCGGTTCGATTTGCCCCGCGCTGCGCAGCGTGCCGAGATTGGCGCGCTCGCTCTCCAAGGCGGCGGCGCTGCGCTCGGCATCGGGGGCGAACAGGCCGAGAAAGCCCACGAACAGCAGGATCGCGCCCATGCTGGCAAACACCGTCGGCCAGCCCAGCCGCTCGGCCATGAACAACGCCAGCGCCCCGCCGACCAGCGCAGCGACGCGGTAACCCATCTGGAACACGGTGGACAGGACATCGATGGTCGCAACCTCGTCCGCTACGTCAACGCGCCATGCGTCGATCACCACGTCCTGCGTCGCGCTGGCAAATGCGCCGATCCCGGCGAGCAGCGAGAACGTCCCGAGCGAGGACAGCGGATCGAGCAGCGACAGGATCACCAGAATCGCGCCCAGCAAAAGCTGCGCGGTGACGATCCACTGCTTGCGCTTGCCAAGGCGCCTCAACCCCGGAATGTCGATCCGGTCGAGCGCGGGCGACCACAGGAACTTGAAGGCGTAGGCCAGCCCGATCAGCGAGAAAACGCCCATCGTCTCGACATCGACCTTGGCGTCGGTCAACCACGCGTAAAGCGTCCCTGCCAGCAGGGCATAGGGAAGCCCGCTCGCGAAGCCGAACAGCAGTACATAGCCGGTCTTGGGATGACGCAGCGAAGCCAGCAGGCTCAGCCAGCGGGACATGCGCGTGCGATGTTCGAGAGGGCTTTGCGCCATTGAATATCCGATGCCTGGCGGGCGAACACGTTTTGCGCTGGCCCGGTTTCGTGTCACACTAGTCGTACTGTAGAGGATGAGAAAAGCGCGATGAACGCCGCAACAACAGATTTACGTCGAGAAGATTCGCAGACGCGCCCCACTGCCGGGCAGCTCGCGCTGGCTGAGGCAATCCGCGATGGCCGCGCGAAGGTCGCGGGCGGCATCCAGACCGTGCCGGCGTCGAATTACACCTGCCCCGATCACTTTGCCCGAGAGAAGGCGGCGCTGTTCGACCGATTGCCGCAAGTGCTCGCCCCTTCCGCGCTGCTCCCCGAGCCCGGCATGGCGGTGCCGCACGATGCGACCGGCCGCCCGCTGCTCGTCACCCGCGATGCCGAGGGCCGCGCGCACGTCTTCCTGAACGTGTGCCGCCACAGGGGGACACGGCTGGTCGAGGGGAGCGAGGCGGTCTGCGCCAAGCGGCTCGTGTGCCCTTACCATGCGTGGACCTACCGGCTCGACGGCGGATTGCTCGCCCTTCCCCGCCCCGAGACGTTCCCGGGCTTGAAGAAGGCCGACTACGGCCTCGTCGAACTGCCGAGCCTTGAGGCAGGCGGGCTGATCTGGTTCGCCCCTGAGGAGGGCGCTGATTGTACCCATGCGCGCGACCTCGGCAGCGATCTCGACGCTTTCGGCCTCGGGCAGGCGCACCTGTTCCGGCGCAAACTGCACACGGTGAGGGGCAATTGGAAGCTCATCATGGATGCCTTCCTCGAAAGCTACCACGTAACCCGGCTCCACGCCGCGACGATCGGCCCGTTCTTCAAGGACGGCATCACGGCGGGCGACCAGATCGGCCCGCACCAACGCTCGGCGGTCGGCAGGCTCGAGGAGATGGAGGCTGTCGACCTCACCGACATGGCGCAGCTTCGCCGGGTGGTGACCTTTGCTTACCAGTTGCTCCCTGCCACGGTGATCGTGCCCAGCCCCGACTACGTCAACGTGATGGTGCTGATGCCGCAGGCGCATGACCTGACGCTTGTTGAGGATTTCATGCTGATCCCCGAGGCACCCGCGACCAAGAAGGCGCTGGCACACTGGGAGAAGAGCTGGAACCTGCTCGACGGCGGGGTGTTCGCCTCGGAGGATTTCCGCGCGGCGGAGCTCGGCCAACAGGGCTTGGCGTCGGGCGCGGTCAAGCACCTTACGCTCGGCACGCTCGAAGGCGGGATCGCGCGTTTCGATGCGATCGTGAGCGAGGCCTTGCGGGCCGCGCCCTGAGGGGCATTTGGCCGGTCGCATTTCTGAACGAAATGATCTAGGCGCGCGCCATGCCCACCCTGCCCCCCCAATCCGAAACCCCCCCTGAAGGTGTCCAAGATACCGGGCCTCGCCCGGACGGACAACGCATCGCCAAGCTGCTCGCCCGCGCTGGCGTCGCCAGCCGCCGCGAGATCGAGCGGATGATCGCCGAAGGCCGCGTGGCGCTCGACGGCAAGGTGCTCGACACGGCAGCGACGATCCTTCCCAGCCTCAAGGGCGTGACGGTCGACGGCAATCCGGTTGCCGCTGCCGAGGCCACCCGGCTGTTCGCCTTCCACAAACCCACCGGCCTCATCACCGCCGAGCGTGATCTGGCAGGCCGCCCGACGATCTACACCGCGCTGCGCAATGCGCTTCCGCAGGGCACGCCGCGGCTGATGCCGGTTGGGCGGCTCGACCTCAACACTGAAGGCCTGCTACTGCTCACCAATGATGGCGGGCTCAAGCGAACGATGGAGCTGCCCGCCACCAAGGTGCCGCGCACCTACCGCGCGCGGGCTTTCGGCGTGGTGACGCAGGCGCAGCTCGAGGATCTGATTCACGGGGTGGAGATCGACGGCGTCCGCTATGGCTCGATCAACGCCAATCTCGAGCGCAGCTCGGGGCGCAACCTGTGGATCGAGATGACCATCACCGAGGGCAAGAATCGCGAAGTGCGCCGGTTGCTGGAATATCTCGGCCTCCAGGTGAACCGCCTGATTCGCACGGGATACGGACCCTTTAACCTCGGCGATCTGCCGCGCGGGCAGGCGGTCGAGATGACCGGCAAGCCGGTTGCGCACTTCATCTCCGAAATGACCGGCACACCGATCCCGCGTGGCGGGGTAAAGAAGGCGGAGAAGATCGAGATAGCGGCCCCGGTCAAGGCCCCGCGTCCTCCCCGACCCCCGGCACGCAAAGGCCCGTCCGCCCGTCCTGCCCCGCGCAAAGAAGCTGATGCAACGGCAAGCGCGCCGCGCAGAGGCCCGGCAGCAGCGGCTTATCCGCCCTGCAAAGGCTCTGCTGGTCCCGCAACTGCCACGCGCAAGGGACCGGCGACCCTGACAAACGCGCCGCGCAGGGGCTCGGCTGGCCCCGACGCCGCCCCGCGTAAAGACCGAGATGGCCCTGCCAAGCCGCGATCCGGCGCTGGCTCAGGATCGCGCAAGCGACCCGCCCCCACGCGCGGCAATACGCCGCCGCGTGGGCCGCGCAAATGAGGATCATCGCGGGCGAATTGCGCGGCAGGAAACTCGCCGCGCCCAAGGGTGACGCAACCCGCCCGACTGCCGACCGCGCACGCGAGACCCTGTTCGCAATGTTGACCAGCCGGCTTGGTGATTTCGAAGGATTGCAGGTCGCCGACCTGTTCGCCGGCTCGGGCGCGCTCGGGCTCGAGGCCCTGTCGCGCGGGGCGGCGCATTGCCTGTTCGTGGAAAATGACCGAGCGGCGCTCGATGTGATCCGCGCCAACATCACCGCGCTGGGCGCGCAGGCAAAGACGCGGGTCGAGGCGGGATCAGTGACGCAGTTGCGCGCTGCAAACCGCCCGCTGGATCTTATTCTGGCCGATCCCCCTTACCATTCAGGCGCGGGCGAAGTGGCTCTCGACCGGCTTTTGCGCCTTGGCTGGATCGGGCCTGAGACATGGATCGCGCTGGAGACATCCGCAAAGGAAGATGTCGCCATCAAAGGTCTTGAAGTCGAAGCCGAACGCCAGGTCGGCAAAGGCAAGCTCAGCCTCCTGAGAATTGCCGCCGACCCGGCTTCCCCTGATGGTGACGGCTCAGCTTAGCCCTTGGTGGGGGCGAGCTGGACTTCAATCTGGGTCCAGACTGCGCCGCGCTGTGTTTCCGGCATCTTGCTCAGCCTGACCTTGTCGCTGTCTGTCAGCGTCCAGAACATGTCTGACGCTCGGTGGTTAACGACTCGTAATTGGCCAGAGCCGCGCTCGCGAGAGCGAAGTTCTTCTATGACATGTGCATGGGTAATTCCAATTGTGCTTGACCCAAGCATATTTGCGCTATGCGAGTCAGTCGCAACCACACCGCCGCAGCGCCGACAAGCCTCCACCACTACCAGTCGGATAATGAGGCGGAAGGGCAGCAGGCGGTTTATTCCGCTTGCCGTAAGGGTGCGCATGGTGCCGCCTCGCTGCTTGCTCCTGCGGCAATTGTTCCCTACCTGTTCGCATGAGACAATGAGTAACAACCTGCCCTTACCCACCGAGTCCCCCCCGGTCCCCGCCTATGCGGCGCGGCTCAATCCGCCGCAGCGCGCCGCCGTGCTCGCGACCGAAGGCCCGGTGCTGATGCTCGCGGGCGCCGGCACGGGTAAGACCGCTGCGCTTACCTCGCGGCTTGCGCACCTGGTGGCGACGGGGCGCGCCTACCCCTCGCAAATCCTGTGCGTCACTTTCACCAACAAGGCGGCCAAGGAAATGCGCGAGCGTGTTGCGCATCACCTGGGGCCGGCGGCCGAGGGGCTGCCGTGGCTCGGCACCTTCCACTCGATCTGCGCCAAAATGCTGCGCCGCCATGCGGAGCTGGTCGGGCTGCAGCACAATTACACAATCATCGACACCGACGATCAGCTACGCCTGTTGAAGCAGTTGATTGCCGAGGCCGAGCTCGACGAGAAGCGCTGGCCCGCGCGCCAGCTCGCCGGGCTGATAGATCGCTGGAAGAACCGCGGCCTCAACCCGGGCGATCTCGATGCAACCGAGAACAAGGCCTATGCCAACGGCCGCGGCGCTGCGCTTTATGGGCGGTATCAGGAGCGATTGCGCGCGCTGAACGCCTGCGACTTCGGCGATCTGATGCTGCACATGGTGAACATTCTCAAGCAGCACCGCGACATCCTCGCCGATTACCAGCGCCGCTTCCGCTACATCATGGTGGACGAGTATCAGGACACCAATGCGGTCCAGTATCTGTGGCTCAGGCTGCTCGCGCAGGGACACAAGAACATCTGCGTGGTCGGTGACGACGATCAGTCGATCTACTCATGGCGCGGGGCGGAGGTCGCAAACATCCTCAGGTTCGAGAAGGATTTCCCGGGCACCGAGGTGATCCGGCTCGAACAGAACTACCGCTCCACCCCGCACATCCTGGGCGCTGCGACCGGCCTGATCCGCGCGAATTCGCAGCGCCACGAAAAGACGCTGTGGACAAAGGTCAATGGCGACGAGAAGGTCAAAGTGATCGGCGTATGGGACGCGCCCGAGGAGGCGCGCCGCGTCGGTGAGGCGATCGAGCGGCTGGAGCGCGAGGGCGCCGCGCTCGATCAGGTCGCCATCCTCGTGCGCGCGCAATACCAAACGCGCGAGTTCGAGGATCGCTTCATCCAGATCGGGATCAATTACCGCATCATCGGCGGTTTCCGTTTCTATGAGCGCGCGGAGATTCGCGATGCGCTGGCCTATCTGCGTCTGATCGCCCAGCCGCAGGACGACCTGGCGTTCGAGCGGATCCACAACCAGCCCAAGCGCGGCCTCGGCGCCAAGGCGCTGGAGCAGATGCACAGCCACGCGCGTCGTAGCGGGCTTCCGCTTGCGGCCGCCGCGCTGCAACTCGCCGACAGCGACGAGCTGCCCAAGCGCGCCACGATGACCATCGGCGGCTTAATGCGGCAGTTCCTCTATTGGCGCGAGGCGTCCGAGACGCTGTCGCCTGCGGACCTGCTGCGGCTGGTGATGGAAGAGTCAGGTTACAGCGCCATGCTCGCCGCCGACAGTTCGCCCGAGAGCGCGGGCCGCGCGGAGAACCTCTCCGAGCTCGCCCGCGCGATGGAGGAATACGAAAGCCTCGGCGATTTCCTCGAGCATGTCAGCCTCGTCATGGACAACGACCGGTCCGACGCCGGTGAGACAGTGACGATCATGACGATCCACGCCGCCAAAGGGCTCGAGTTCGAGAACGTGTTCTGCGTCGGCTGGGAGGAAGGCGTATTCCCCTCGCAGCGCGCTATCGACGAAGGCGGCCTTGCTTCGCTGGAGGAAGAACGCCGCCTCGCCTATGTCGCGATCACCCGCGCACGGCGGCACTGCACGATCCTTCACGCCGCCAACCGCCGGATCTACGGACAGTGGACGAGTAGCATCCCCTCGCGCTTTATCGAGGATCTGCCCGAAGAGCATATCGAACAGGAGACGACGCTTACCGGCGGCGCTTCGCTATGGCGGGCCAATTGGAGCGAGCAGGAAGATCCCTTCGCCCATGTCGCACGCGACCGGCCTGACCGGGCTCAACAACGCGGCCCCGGTTGGCAGCGTGCCATCGCCGCGGGCTACGATACGACACCCGCCCGCATCCGCGAGAACACCCGCTCGGCCGCAAGCTTTGCCGCTCCAGCGCGCTCGGACCTCGCAATCGGGGCGATGGTCACCCACACCAAGTTCGGCACGGGTTGCGTGATCGATCAGGAGGGCAACAAGCTCACCATCCTGTTCGAGGACGCGGGCGAGAAGCGTGTGCTCGACAGCTTCGTGACGGTGGTGAGATAGTCCATGACTTCATCACTTGAAAATATCTTTGTCATCGACCTGAAAAAATTAGCGTTCAAACTTCCATCACAACTCAAAAATGTAAAAAGCTCAATTATTCGACTACAGTCTGCGCATTCTATATTCTACGATCTTCAACACGCTTTTAGCTGCTTACTTGCTCTTGATAGGCTGGATATCGAAGGTGATCCCTTAAAAAGCCCTCACGACCGTGCATCCATGCTTAGCGCTCAAGCATCGCTTATTCAGCATGCGGTTATGGTGTACTCACGAGCCAATAAGACAGACTCTGATGACCGCATATCCTTCGATTTCAGGCCTCACTTCGACGATCTTCAGAAGTCACGCCATAAGTACGTGTGCGATCTTAGGAACAATGCAGTAGCACATTTGGTCCTGGGCAGTTTTCTAATGAACATCGAGGGTTCAAAGACAATTTCGGATTATTGCATTCTGATCAATTGTTCATGATTATTCTTGACCGTCCGTATCCCCACCTGATCCCATCTTCTGGCAGAGTGGGTCGTGACCCAGATTCGGAGAAAATCCTTTATCTACAGATACGCCGCGCGCTAATAATTTCGCTCCGGTTCACAGAAAAACGGTATAACACATTGCAAAAAATCCTTACCCCCTTAGCACACGAAGAAGAATTTATAGATATTGCGCTCACATGCCAAGCTACACGTGACGAATTTTTTGGTTCTTATGAGCAAGCCGTAATCGTGCTCAAAACCTCCCTTGACCCTAGTGGATAACGCCTGACACAAGAGTCCTTTTTGGGATTCCCTTTCCAGCTTTGCCGTGCGATTCCGGGTTATGCGCACCGGGATCATATTTGAAGTTTCGCCGTCTGACCGTCGCCGGCTTGAGCGCGTGGTCAGGGAT
>JBBRUU010000125.1:0-8092 GCA_038247515.1 Sphingomonadales bacterium | reverse complement strand
GCGACCGGCCACTCGACCGAGGCGTCAAGCACCTCGTAACCGGTCAAAAAGAAGTCGGCCACGTTGTTGTCCGACCCCTGCTGGTCGCCCACCGAGGTGAAGATCAGCGCCGCCCGCGCGCCGTCCTTGCCGATATAGGCAAGCGTTGAGCGCAACAGGTGGCCAGGCGCGTATTGGGGCGTGAAGCCCGCCGCTGCGCCATCGGTGAATTCCGCGTCGAGCAATTGGAGATTGGTCGAGAGCCGCAGCGTGTTCTCAGCCTTCATAAAGCCCTGCGGCCCCACCAGATCGAGCCGCAGCGCAAGGTCCACGCCCTGATTGCGCAAAGAGCCGACGTTCTGCCGCCGCGCGCCGCCTGCGCCCACCGCGCCGAACGGCGGCGCAGCGGCGAGCGGTCCGGCCAAGAAGCCGACCTGATTCTCGAACTCGACACGAAACAGGCTCACATCGATGCGCACCGGGGGCGCCGGTTCGGCCTGCAATCCAGCCTCGACCGTGAAGGCGTAGGAGGGATCAAACGTCCCCGCCGCATCGATCCCGGCCTGAAAAGTCACGCCGTCATTATAGAGCAGCGGCTTGAACGCGCGGCTGGCATTGGCGACGAACCGCAGGTCATCGCCCGCGTCCCACGTCACTCCGATCCCGTAAAGCGGGACAGTGCTGATATTCTCACGGTTGCCGAGCGTGCCATTGGCTGCCCCCGGCGCGCCGCCAGTGGCACTGCCGAGGCCAAGGTCGAGCGTTTCGACCACGCTCTGGCGCAGGCGTTCGAGCCGGAAGCCGGGGACGATCTGCACATCGCCAAAGCCCAGCTTGACCTCGCCGAACACCGCTGCGGCGTCGCCGCTGCGCTGCACGCGGGCAAGCGCGCCTGCGGTGCCGCCAAAGTCGGCATTGCTCGCACCCTTGTCGACGAAGACCGGAGCATCAGAGGTGTGTCCGAGTACGCCAATGGTCAGGCTGTGCTGGCTGCTGCTGCCAAAATCGTGCCGGGCGCGAAGGTCGATGCCTGCGGTGTCGAAGGCCTGCAACTGGCGCACCAGCACGTTGGCATCGGGCGTCACTTGCCCGAAACCGCCGCCCGCCTGGCGCCAGCTTTCCCGCTCGAAACGGCTGTAGAAGGCGCGTGCGGTGACATGCGTGGCGTCTCCGGCCTGCCAATCGATAGTCAAAGACGGGGCAAGGCGCTCGATGCGAATGCGGTCGCGGGGTGTGGTGCCATCGCGGCGGTCGGCTTGGAAGCGTGCGCGGGAGAGCCCGCCCGGCTCGCCGAAGCGGCCCCTGTAGTAATCGAGCGCGAGTGTCGCGGTGACGTTGTCGCCGAGATAGTGACCGCGCAGGCGCCCGGTGGTCTGATCGGCGTCGCTGTTGACGCGGCGCGGGCCGTCGCTTTGGGCGTAGTGCACGAAGCCGTCAGCGGCAAAGCGCCCGTCCGAGACCGCGAGATTGGTGAGGCCTGACCGCGCGTCAAAGCTGCCCACGGTAAGGCGCGCCTGCCCCTCGACCCCCGCCTCACGCCGCGGTCCGCGCAACACGTAGTTGATCGCCCCCCCCGGCTGCGGCCCGTAGAGCAGCCCCGATGCGCCGCGGATGAACTCGATACGATCGACCAGCTCGAGCGGCGGGATGAAGTAGCCCGCCGGGTAGGAATATATGTCGGGCACGGCCGGAACCGCGTCCTGAAGGGTGAGGATGTTCCAGCTCTCGTGCGGCTCGCCGAGCCCGCGATAGGAGAGCGAAGCCCATGCCCCGTTCGAGACTTCCGAGACCAGCACGCCGGGAATGTCGGCCAGCGCGACGCGCAGGTTGCGCGACGGTACCGGGGCAATGTCGGCGAGCACCGCGATATCGCCAAGCTTGCCTGCGAAGATCAATGTGCCGGATTTGTCGGGCAGGCGATCGCCCTCGCGATTTGCGGTGACGATGATCGAGGTCGCCTCGTTCGCGTTGCTTGTGGCGGATGCCTCGCCCAGCTCCGCGACCTCGGCCCCCGACTCGGCCCCCGACTCGGCCATCGCCTCGGCCACCGCAGCGGCCGACACCTCGCCGGCGGCGAGCACTGGGGCAGCCACAGTGGCAAGCAAAGTGGCGAGGATCGAACGGACAGGCATTGCAAACAAGGTCATCGGGGCTCCGGAAAGGACTTGGGAATGGAGGTGCCATCTCTTGCTATTGCGAATGATTGTCAATCTTTATTCGAAGGCCTCAAATGGGAAATTAGCCCCGTGGGTGTTGCGAAATTTGCGATGAGCCGACTCACCTGTGTGTGGGAATCATGTGGATAACTTGTTACAGTAAGCAAGGAAGGGGTAGGCCGTGCCGAACGAACGCTCACGACAGGACGACAGCCACGGTGCGAACAGTCACCGCGTCGCCGAGGCCGACCCTGATCGCCCTGAATGCCCTGATCGCCCTGATCGCCCTGATCGCCCTGATCGCAGCGCGTCGATCCTGCGCGACTTCACCGATAAGGTGCGCGGGGCCTTCTACACGATGGAGCACGGCGCGGACGGGACGTCGGTCGCCAATATCAGCGCTGCTTACGAGGATATCTGGGGCCGATCGCGCAGCAGCCTTGTTGCCGATCCCATGTCATTCATTACTGCCGTGCACCCCGAAGACCGCCCGCGCGTCAAGCAGGCGATGGAGCGCCAGCAGGAGGGGCACGAGACCGAGACCGAGTACCGCATCAGCGATCCCGAAGGCCGCGAGAAATGGATCTTGGAACGCGCCTATCCGGTGATGGATGACAGCGGCAAGGTGATCCGGGTGATCGGGTTGGCCGAGGACATCACCGCGCGCAAGCACACCGCAATGCGCGCCGCGCTAGTCGCTCAGGAGATGGATCACCGCGCGCGCAACCTGATGACGATCGTGCGCGGGATCATCGGCCAGACCTTGCGTTCGCAGCCGATCCCGCCCGCGGTGAGCGAACTGCTGCTCGGCCGCCTCGCGGCGCTGAGCGCGGCGCACAAGGCGATCATGCGGTGCAACTACGAACATGCCGCGCTGGACGATCTGGTGGCACTCGCGATCGAGCCATTCAGCGCGCGGACCAGCCGGATCAGCATGGCGGGGCCAACTTGCGAGCTTGCCCCGCAGATTGGCCTGATCCTCGCGCTGGCGCTGCACGAGCTGGCGACCAATGCCTTGAAGCACGGCGCCCTTTCGGTGCCGGGTGGCCATGTCGAGCTCGGCTGGGAGCACGCGCCGCTGGGTGACCGTCCCGGCTTCCGGCTGGTTTGGCGAGAGACTGGCGGGCCGCCGCTGAACGCGGCGCGTCCAGCGAAACAGGGCTTTGGCACCAACCTGCTCACGGACGGCCTGGCGTGGTACGGCGGCCAGACCCGCCTCGACTTCGCGTCCGAAGGGCTCACCGCGACTCTGACGCTGCCGCTGTCGCTCGCTCAGTCTGACAATCCCGACGCCGCGACAGGCGACCGAGCCGCCGCATAAGGCCCCGTGTCAGAATCGGTGTCAGACTTGGCGTCAGACTTGGGCCTCAGGCCGCTTCGATCGCCTCGAGCATCGCTCCTGCCGCCAGCCAGGTCTCCTCGGCTGCAGCTAGGCTGTGGGCGGCTCGCGCGCGTTTGGTGAGCAGGCCCTGCATGGCCGCGCCCGATTGTCCGCCAGCCTTGCCGCTAGCTGCGAGGATCTCCCGGTCGAGCGCCTCAACTTCGGCCGAGAGGCGGGCGATGGCGGCTTCGGCCTTGCTAACGTCCGACTGGGCGGCGCGCGTTTCTCCGGCGCCGTTCGCCCCGCGAGCACCCTTCCCCTTGCCGCCGCGCTCACCCTTGGGCTGGTTGCGGCCGAGGATGAAGTCGATGTAATCCTCCATGTTCCCGTCATATTCACGCGCCGTCCCGCCATCGACCAGCACCAGCCGGTCCGACGTCAGTTCGACCATGTGGCGATCGTGGCTGATGAGGATCACCGCGCCTGTATAGCTATTGAGCGCCTGGATCAGCGCCTCGCGGGCGTCGACATCCAGGTGGTTGGTCGGCTCGTCGAGGATCAGCAGGTGCGGCGCGTCCCGGGTGATTAGCGCCAGCGCAAGCCGCGCGCGCTCGCCGCCCGACAGCTTGTCGACCCGCTGGTTTGCGCGCGGGCCCGAAAAGCCGAACCGCCCGAGCTGCGCGCGCACCGCGCCCGGTGATTGCCCCGTCATCGCGCGGTTCATCAGGTCGAGCGGGGTGTCCTCACCCGCCAGTTCCTCGACCTGGTATTGCGTGAAGTAACCGACCTTGAGCTTGCCCGGCGCGCGCACCTCACCCTCGGCCGCGATGAGCTGCGAAGCAAGCAGCCGCGCCAGCGTGGTCTTGCCGTTACCATTGCGGCCCAGAAGCGCGATCCGGTCGTCGGCTTCGATGCGGAAGTTCAGCCGCTTGAGGATCGGCGGCGCCGTGCCATAACCGACCGCCGCCTGCTCGAGCGTGATCATCGGTGACCGCAGTTCCGCCGGATCGGGGAAATCGAAGCTCAGCGATGGGTCTTCCATCAGCGCCGCGATTGGCTGCATCTTGGCGAGCATCTTGGCACGCGACTGCGCCTGTTTTGCGGTCGAGGCGCGGGCGCTGTTGCGGGCGACGTAATCTTGCAACCGCGCGCGCTGGACATCCTGCGACGCCTTGGCCGCCGCCAACTGCGCGGCGCGTTCGGCGCGCTGCTTCTCGAAGGCGTCGTAGCCGCCCGGATAGAGCGTCAGCTGCCCGCCTTGCAGGTGCAAAATGTGATCGACCACCTTGTTGAGAAGGTCGCGTTCATGGCTGATCACCACCAGCGTGGCGGGATAAGACTTGAGGAAGTTCTCCAGCCACAGCGTCGCTTCCAGATCCAAGTGGTTGGAAGGTTCGTCGAGCAACAGGATGTCAGGCTCGGAAAATAACAGCGCGCCGAGCGCAATGCGCATCTTCCAGCCGCCCGAGAAGCTGTCGACGGGGCGCTGCTGCATGTCCTCGTCGAAGCCCAAGCCGCTGAGGATTTTCGCCGCGCGCGCAGGCGCACTGTAGGCGTCGATCGCCAGCAGACGATCGTGCACGTCGCCCATCCGGTCCATGTCGGTGCAGGTTTCCAGCTCCGCCAGCAGCGCCGCGCGTTCGGTCGCCGAGGCGAGCACGACCTCCTCGGGGGTCATGTTGCCGCTGGGCGCTTCCTGCGCAATATAGCCGATCTTCGCACGCGAGGGCTTGGAGATCTCGCCGTCGTCGGGCTCGATCTCGCCGATCAGCGCCTTCATCAAGGTCGACTTGCCCGCGCCGTTACGGCCGATCAACCCGACGCGCGCGCCCACCGGCACAGTTGCGCTGGCGCGCTCAAGGATGGCCCGGCCGCCAAGCCGCACGGTGACGTTGTCGATGGTTAGCATGGGGGCGCCCTTAACAGGCTATCCCAGTACGCCCAAAGAAAATCCCCTCGCTCCGTTAAAAGTCTAGCCCCCCAAGCCCCTTGTAGGCCTTGAAGGCCTTGGCCAGCGAGGGCTGCATCTTGAGCGCCAGCGCTATGTCGTCCTTGCCGGCGGGCTCGCCCATCGCCTTGCGGATGATCCCGCGCAGCAGCCGGGATCCGGTGAGGTAGGGCTCGGCCAGCAGCGCAGCATCGAGATCCGCCCTGGCTGCGGCAAGGTTGCCGAGCCGGAAATGCGCCAGCGCCCGGCTGTCAAGCGCGGCGGCCGGATTGTCGCTCTTCTCGACCGCCTTGGTGCAGGCCTCAAGCCGGCCCTCGTCCATCTTGTCCCAGATCGCCGCTTCCCAGCATTGCGCATTGAGCAGTGCGCCATCGGTGGGACGCTGGGCAATCATCTCGTCCAGCAGGGCAAGGCCCTCGCCCGCCTGCCCGTTCCAGCCGAGCGCCGCCGCCATCACCTGCACCGCGACCGAGCGGTCCTTGGTGATCGCCTCGAAATCCTCGGCGAGCGTCACACCCTCCGCGCTCCGGCCTAGCAGTCCCAGCGTGTAGATCTGGTCGGAATAGGTCGACCCGTCGGGTTGAAGCGCCTCGGCCTCCTCGGTATCGGCAAGCGCGCCCGCCAGTTCGCCAAGCTCGCGCCGCAGTGCCGCGCGGGCGAGGAACAGGTCGCGCGACCCCTCGATTTTCATCGCCGCCTCGATATCGGCGAGCGCCCCGGCGTGGTCGTAGATGCCTGCCCGGAAACTGGCGCGATTGGTGAGCGGCGAGACGTCATCGGGTTCGGCCTCGGCAATTCCGCGGGCGTAGAGCGCTTCTAGCGCCGACAGCCGCGCGCGGTCCTTGCCGAAATACTGCCACAGTTCGCGTACCTCGCCCGCCGAGCGCAGCACCGGCAATTGCTTGTCGAAGCGCGCCAGGTCGCGCCGCGCAGGGGCGATGCGGTCGGCGGCAAGCTCCTCGTCGCTGGTGCGCATGGTCTGCGCGATGGTCAGGCGCGGGCCTTCGAGCTTCGCGGCGGAGGCGAGCTCCACTCCGCCGATCGTTGCGGCGACCGGGGCGGCGCTGCCTTCGAACGCCACCGCAGCATCGTCAGGCAGCAGCACATCGGCGTTGCTGGCGAAATAGACTGGCCCATTGAGGCTCAAGGGGATGGCGCGCCACGCAGCGCGCGCCCGGTCGGCGTTGAAGCCGACCTCGCGCGCGGCCTGCGCGGGCGCTTCGAAGCGGTAGTCTTTGCCGTCGCGCACCCAAGCGGTGCTGGTGATCCCGCGCGCGGTGAGCACCGCCAGCCCCGCCTCGGCATCGTAGCGCAAGGCGTGGTCGATCACCTGCCCATCGCCGATCACCTGCTGCACCAAGCTGGTGACCACTTGCTTACGCATCGCAGCGTTGCCCTGATCGGCCATCGCCCGCCACCCGGCGCCGGTCGAACCGCGAAACTCGATCGTCACGTCGTAGATCGCCGGCACTCGCAGCCCGGCGCGCTGGTCGACCGTGAGGCGCACCGCGCGGTCGGGCGTCATCTGCGCCCGTGTGTCGAGCGCCATAAGGTCGGCTCCATCCTCACGCAGCGGCAGGCCGTGAAAGAAGCGCGGCACCGTGTCGATCGAATCAAGTCTGACTCCAGCAGTCGTCCCGTCAAGCCAGTAGTTCTTTCCGTCGATGATGGCGCGCACGATCACGTGGTCGAAATTGCCGGGCATGGGCGCAAGGCTCGGCAGCGCATCGCCGCCCTGGCTGCGCACCAGCACCGGTTCGGCCGTGATGCCCAGTTCGCGCAGGATTGTGAGCAGCAGCAGCGACTTGGCCTTGCAGTCGCCGAAGCGCTTGTCCCAGGTCTCCTCGGGCGCCTGCGGGATGTAGTTGCCCCCGTCCATGCCGTTCATGAGGTAGCTGACATCGTCCTGCACCAGCCGCAGCGCAAGCGCGGCGCGGGTCAGCGGATCGGGGCTGGCGGCCGCGATCCTGGCGATGCGGGCGGCAAGTTCGCCGCCCGATGTGACCTTGCCGGCTGTCGTGTAGTGCGGCGCGTGATTGCGCGAGACCGCCGCCCAGTCGGCATAGGTCGACACCTGCATGATCTCGCCAAGCCCAAAGCGCGTCGGTGCATCGCCGGGCACCGGGTCGGCCTCGGCAATCGGCAGGCTGGCAGACCATGTAATAAAGCCGTCCTTGGCGGCAGGCTCCGCCACAACCGCCTTGCCGAGCCGCAACCGAGTGACCGGCAGCGCCTCGGGCCAGGACACCGCGACGTGGCCCTTCTGGAGCGGGAAGGGCTTGGCGATCAGCCCCGCCTGCCATTGCACATTGTCGCCCATCGCCTGATCGCTGGTGGTCACTGAATAGGCGAGGCGCAGCACATCGCCGAGCTTGGCGCCGGGCACCGCCATCGTCGCGGTCAGCGACCCGTCGACAAGGCGCTTTTCAAGCCCGCGTTCGCGCCGCAGCACCTCGAACACCGCCCCGCCCTCCAGCACGTCGATCACCGTGCCGCCGCGGATCAGTTCGACGCGGTGGACGATGAGATCGCCCTTGTCAGGCATCCAGGTCGCGGTGAGCGTGCCGAACCGGGTCAGGGCTTCGGGCGAATCCAGCGCGATGGCGGTGTCGATATAGCTCCATAGCCGCGCTTTTTCGATCCGCGCCTGCTGGTCGAACAGGACGAGGATGGACTTGGAATCGGCGG
>JBBRUU010000124.1:0-8103 GCA_038247515.1 Sphingomonadales bacterium | reverse complement strand
GAAAAACAAATGATCAAGACTGTCCGGATGCTCGAGGGCATGGGCAAGCAGGTCGTGATCATCTCCCCGCCCCCGACCGGTGGCCTGGATCATGGGAAGTGCCTCCTAAAATCGTCGCTGCGGAAATCTGAACTCGGCTTTTGCAACTTCGTTGGCGAAGACAAGAACTCCATCGGCAACAAAGAGATCATTGCCTTCGTCAAAAAGGTGACGAGCGAAAATGCCCTCAATGTCGTCGTCCTCAGTACATTCATCTGTCAAGCTGGCACGTGCAAGGCAAGCGATGACGGGACCTTCGTCTATCGCGACACCGGGCATCTGTCTGTCGAGGGATCGAAACTGATCGGAAAAAAATACGACGTTTCCGGCGCGATCATCGCTGCAGCAAAAGGCAGAAAAATTGGCTAAATGTTTCATGTGAAACATCGAACTGGCGGGGGTCTGAGCGCGTTTAACAGGGGTCTAGAGGAGGTCTGGAGGGGGTCTGGAGGGGGTCTGGAGGGGGTCTGTGCCCGCGAGCGCCCCGCGAGTTCGTCGTCGCCCCCATGCCTCAGTCGCAAATCGGGAACGGCCGCCGTATTTCGCGTTGTTCCTAAGCAAGATGCCGCCGTGCTGCGTTGCAGCGCGGTTGCCATGAAAGCGCCAGCGGCCTAATGCGCCGAGTGAATGTCGCGCCGACCGCGATAGTTTGAGGTCCTGAAGTGGCGACAACACAAACCGTGGCGACAATCGAAGGCGTGCGCTTGCGCCTGCGCTTGATTGAGCCTGACGATGCCGCCTATGTTTATGGCCTGCGCACCGATCCAGCCTATAATATCCATCTTTCGGCCGTTCAGGGCACGGCTGCGGACCAACGCGGCTGGATCGAGAGCTACAAGGCCCGCGAGGCGGAACTGCACGAATTGTATTATGTGATCGAGCGGCGCGACAACGTGCCTTGCGGGCTGGTGCGGCTTTATGACATTACGGGCGAAAGCTTCACCTGGGGCAGCTGGATTCTTGATCGCAACAAGCCCCCAAAGGCGGCGCTCGAAAGTGCGATGCTGAGTTTCGGGGTCGGCCTCTGCCAGCTCGACATCCCCAAGGCGCAATTTGAAGTGCGGCGCGACAACGACCACGCCATCGCGTTCTATCGTCGCTTCGGTGCGACCCAGACGCACGAAACCGACGAGGATCTTTTCTTCGAATACACCAAGCCGCAGTTTATGGCGGCACAACCCGGTTTCATGGCGATACTCGAAGGCGAGCGACAGGAATGATTGGCGATAGTCAGGATTGCATCATTCCGTCCGGAAGCCAGATTGCGCCCAGCGCTAGGCTTGGCGTTCGGGTGGTGCTCGCCGGAGAGGGCATTGTCGTACGCGACAATGCGATCATCGATGCCGCTGCCGTAATCGGAGCGGGCGTCACGATTGGTCAGGGCGCATGGGTCCGTCCGGGCGCTGTGGTGCTCAAATCGGTCCCGGCCAATGCCATCATGGAAGGCAATCCGGCCCGCGGGGTCGGTTATCGCGACAGGGCCGGTGCGCTCGGTCGCCCTGCTCCCAAGCATATCGATGTCGAAAGTCTCGGCCACCTGCCGCGGCCCTCGAAGGTGGATCTTGGCGTGGGGCAGAGCGCGCTGTTCCTGACGCGGCGGATCGCCGATGCGCGCGGCGCCCTTTCGGTCGGCGAGGTGCCGACGGAAGTCCCGTTCTCCCCGGCGCGCTATTTTGTCGTGTTCGATGTGCCATCGCTTGAACTGCGCGGCGAGCATGCGCACAAGCAGTGCCAGCAGTTCCTGATCTGCCTGCACGGTTCGTGCCGTGTGCTGCTCGACGATGGCGAGAACCGCTGCGAGGTTACACTTGATCGTCCCGACATGGGTGTGTTCATGCCGGAAATGATCTGGGGCACCCAATATCGCTACACCCCAGATGCTGTCCTGCTGGTGTTCGCGTCGCGCACCTACGAGGCCGACGATTACATTCGGACTTACGAGGAATTCATGGCGGAAGTAGGGGAGCGCTGACATGAATATCCCGTTCCTTGATCTTGGCGCCGCCTACCGCGAGCTGAAGCCGGAAATCGACGCTGCAGTGACCCGCGTGCTCGACAGCGGCTGGTATATCCTCGGCCCCGAAGTCGACGCTTTCGAAGCCGAATGGGCGGCCTATTGCGAGGCCCGCTATGCTGTCGGCGTCGCGAATGGTCTCGATGCGCTGATCCTTGCGCTGCGGGCGCTCGACATCGGCGCGGGCGACGAAGTGATCGTGCCGTCCAACACCTATATCGCCACCTGGCTGGCGGTCAGTGCTGTCGGCGCGACGCCCGTCCCGGTGGAGCCTGACCCTGCCACCCACACGATCGACCCCGCGCTTATCCCGGCCGCCCTTACGGAGCGCACCCGCGCGATCCTGCCTGTGCACCTTTATGGCTGCCCGGCGGACATGGACCCGATCCTTGCGATCGCACGCGAGCACGGTCTCAAGGTTGTCGAGGACGGCGCCCAGTGCCACGGCGCGCGCTACAAGGGTCGCCGTATCGGCGCGCACGGCGATGTTGTTTGCTGGAGCTTCTACCCCGGCAAGAACCTCGGCGCGCTCGGCGATGGCGGTGCGGTGACAACCGACGACGCGGCGCTTGCCGAACGTATCCGCACGCTTGGCAACTACGGCTCGAAGCAGAAATACGTGAACATCGAAAAGGGCGTGAACAGCCGGCTCGATCCGGTGCAGGCGGCGGTGCTGCGGGTGAAACTCCCGCACCTCGATGCGTGGAACGAGCGCAGACGCGCCACAGCGGCATTCTATAGTGATGCGCTTGCAGGAACCGGCCTCAGCCTGCCGCACGCGCCCAACTGGGCCGAGCACGTCTGGCACCTCTATGTGGTCCGCAGCCCCGAGCGCGACGCGCTGCAGGCACGGCTGAAGGATGAAGGGGTGGGAACCTTGATCCACTACCCGATCCCGCCGCACCGGCAGGAGGCCTACCGCGACCTCGCCCCGTCGCTACCCTCGGCGCCGTTGGCCGAAGCGCTGGCGGACGAGCTATTGTCGATGCCGATCGGCCCGCATCTAGGCACGGAACAACGCCAAAGGGTGGCCGAGGCGCTGCACCATGTCCTCGCCGTCTGAGGGCGACGCGCCAATGCCCGACAACGGCATTTCCCCTGCAAGCTCCCCGGCGCCAGACGAATCCGAAGATCGCGCGTCCTACCGGCAGATTTTCAAGGCCACCTCGATCATCGGCGGGGCACAGGTCGTCAGCATCGTGATCGGGATCGCGCGGACCAAGGTGTTCGCGCTGCTGCTCGGCCCGGCGGGCATCGGCCTGCTGGGGCTGCTCAATGCGCTACTATCTGCTGCCGGTATGGTCGCGCAGATGGGCATGGGGGCCGTCGGGACGCGCCAGATCGCGGAGGCTCATGCCAGCGGTGACCGGGCGCGGATTGCCTTGGCCCGGCGCGCGTTAATGGTTGCGACCCTTTTCCTGTCGGTCGTCGGCGGCGGTACGGTCTGGCTACTGCGTGAGCCTCTGGCGACCTATGCCCTGCGCGATGCGGGACTGGCCGATGCGGTGGGCTGGATCGGGCTCGGCGTGGCGCTTTCGGTCGCCGCGGTCGCACAGGCAGCCCTGATCCAGGGCATGCGCCGGATGTGGGAGCTGGCGCTGCTGCAGATCGGCGGGTCGGTGCTGTTGAGTGTCGTCGGCCTGCCGTTGGTATGGCTGCTGGGCGAGGCCGCAGTGCCCTTCTATGTGATCCTGATGCCGCTTTGCGCTTTTGTGCTCGGCCATGTTCTCGTCGCGCGACTGGACAAGCTGCCGCCGGTCACGGCCACCCTGCCCGAACTGGCCGCACAATGGCGCGTGTTCATCGCTTTCGGGCTGCCGATGATGGGCGCCGCAGTGGTCGGCACGCTGACCACGCTGTGGATCCAGGCCCACATCAAGGCAGACTTGGGGATCGAGGCGCTCGGCCTGTTCGTCGCGGCGAATACGATCGCGATGCAATATGCAGGCCTCGTGCTGACGGCGATGGCAGGCGATTACTTCCCGCGCCTTTCCGGGGTGATCAAAAACAAGGATGCCGCGCGCCGGCTGGTCAATCAGCAGACCGAAGTGGCGCTGCTGCTGGCGGGCCCGGTGATCCTGGTGATGTTCGCGCTTGCTCCGCTGGTGATTTCGCTGCTGTACTCCGATGCCTTCACACCCGCCGCAGACGTTCTGCGGTGGCAAACCGCCGGCACACTGCTCAAGATCGCAACCTGGCCGATGGGCTTCATCCTTCTGGCTGGAGGCGCAGGACGGGTATTCTTCGTGACCGAGGTATCGACCGTTCTGGTGATGGCGGTCGCAACAGCACTGGCGGTCGATCATTACGGACTGCCGGGCGCCGGGATCGGCTATTTTGTGTCCTATGTCTTCTACCTGCCGATGATGTTCATCTTTGCCGCCCCGCGGATCGGCTTGCGCTGGAGCGGGCCGGTGCTTCGCACGCTGGCGATCATCACCGCCGGTCTTGCCGCCTTGCTGTGGCCGGTGCTCGCGCCGTCGACGCTTTCGCTGGTGCTCGGTACAGCCGTGGCAGGGGCTGCGGCGATCATCCTCGCCGTTCTCGCTGCACGGACGCTCGACCTAGCGCGCCTCCTGCGCCCTTTCCGTGGAGCAAAGTCGTGACGGATGCACCGACCGCCATGCAAGCAACCGATCAGTCTTCACCGCCCGGCAGCGAAGCCGGACAGGCGCTCGCGACCTTTGTGCTGTTTGCTTACAATCAGGAAAAGTATGTTCGCGAAGCGGTCGAGGGGGCCCTGGCGCAGACCTACTTGCCGCTCGAGATCATTCTCTCTGACGATTGCTCGCCCGACGGCACTTTTGCCATCATGCAAGAGATGGCCGCAGCCTATCGGGGGCCCCACGCGGTCCGCGCGGTTCAGACCCCTCGCAATCTCGGACTGATCCAGCACGTGCTGCTGCGCGGACGCGAGGCACAGGGCGAGGTGGTGGTCGTGGCGGCGGGCGACGATATCTCGCGGCCCGAACGTGTGGCCATGATGGTGGAAGCCTTCACGCCCGACGTGGGTGCTGCCTATTCGCTCAGCGATCTCATCGACGAAAATGGCACCCTCATCCGCGAGGGGATCGAGCGCGGTATCCGCCCCGATTCTTTTGATGCCAAGATCGCCCGGGCCATGTGCCTGACAGGCGACATCAGCCATGTCCGGGTGACGCAAGGATCAACCGCAGCCTACCGTGCGAAGGTGTTTCACGTGCCCGTCGATGAAGCCCGCAAGCCCTATTCGGAAGAAATGCTGCTGTGCTTCTTCAGCCACCTCCTGGGTCTGCGAACCGCGCTGGTTAGCGAGAGTCTGGTCGCCTATCGCGAACGCCCCGGAGCAATGAGCAACACGCCTGCTGCCGAACGCAAGGCGAAAGCGGATATGCCTGAACATCTCGGCAGGTTCGCCCGGCGGGTGAACATGGAAATGTACCTCGATTTCCACAAGATCGCCTACGAACGCGATACTGAAGCCCGAATTGATCGCGCGGCGATTGTTCGCAATTATCGCGAGGAAGAGATCAAGTTCTTCTGGATCGACATGCCCTTGTCCCAGAAGGTCGCGGCGACTGTCTCGTCCGCGCTCTCGGGCAATTTGCGACTGGCGGCATGGTGCCTGAGCCGTGTCCTCGGCGTCTATGAAATGGCGCGGCGCAAGGGGATCGTTCACAAGTGATCCGCGTGCCATCGATATGACGCTCCGCCATTCAAGCGGCGTCCGCAGCATGGGTTCGCTCGGGAATTGACGGTGACGACTGTCCGCCCTACAAAAACATGGGTCGCGCTCCGGGTTCTTTGGGAACGGACGCATGTTGACTACAATAGATCCTGATCAGGATGATAGCATGGCTGATGCCGGGCTCGAAAGGGTCACGCACTGCCTGTTCTGCGGTTCCGGAAAGGTCGGCTCTGTTCTCTCGGGCGTGTCGGATCTTTTCTTCAAGGCCGATGAGGGCACGTTCAACTATGTGACCTGCGGCGACTGCGGAAGCTTATGGCTGGAAAGCCGCCCGACTGGCGAACGTCTGCTCAAGGCCTATGCCTCCTATTATACCCATGATGCTCCGCCCGATGACAGCCGCGGCATACTGCGCAGTGTAGTGCGGGCTCTCTACCTCAGGTCCCGACTGGCACAGCCACCGAGTGGTATAGGCCGACTACTGATCGAGGTCCTGCGCGCTGTCCTTCCGGATAACCCGGGGCTCGATCACCATTACAGATTTGCACCCGAGGCGCCCGCGAAGCTGCTCGACTACGGCTGCGGTAGCGGAGACTTCCTGCTCCGATTGGCACCTTTCGGGCACAGACTTGTCGGCGTCGAATACGATCCCAATCTGCTGATCGCGCTGGCGGGACGCGGCATCCAGATTGAAGACGTCGTCACGGTCGACCAGCAGCCGTGGGACGAGGCGTTCGATCACATCAGTCTTGCCCATGTGATCGAGCACGTGCCCGACCCGGTGGCATTGCTTGGCCGCTTGTCCGCATTCCTCAAGCCAGGCGGCACGCTGTTCATAGAAGTGCCTAACGCCGAGGCGACTGGTCACGAGATCTTTGGCCGCTACTGGCGCGGGCTAGAGGCGCCGCGCCACTTTGCCCTGCCGACCCGCGCGACCCTGATCGCCGCACTCGAGAATGCGGGCTTCGTGATTGAGCGCCAGCACATTGATCGCTCCGCGCGCGGCTGGGTGTGGGAGGAATCCCTGTCCGTCGCACCGGCGGTGGAGGCTGTTGCGCATGAAGCGGCCATGCAAGCAGCACCGCCGGAAACCGGGACCAATGCCGAATTTCTGACCTTCATCGCGCGCAAGCCAGCCCGTAAACTCAGCCCATCCGGCTAGCAATCAGAGACTTTTTGAAGATGATGCCGAAGCGTTCGGCCGAATGGCGCGCATCGGGGAACAGCTTGCGCATCATGCCATGACTGATCATTCGGCAGTCATCGATCCGGTCCGCCGCCCCGTCAAAGTCCGTCTTGCCTGCAACACCCACGCGGATGTGCATCTGTATCCAGATCCTGACCGGGTCTGGCAGCCAATGCAGAAAGGGGAAGGCGATGTGTGGGTCTACCGGGAACCAGAAATTGGGCGTCTGAACGTAGTAGTGCTGGGCGACGCGCCGTATCTCCGCCGCAAAGGCGATCATCTTGGCATAACTGCCGACATGCTCGATGACTGAATTGGAATGAACGAGGTGGAAGGAAACGTCGGCATATTGCGGCATCGCGCAGGCATCGCCGACGACGTTCTCGTAGCGAACATGCGCGCCGACGCGGTCGCTGTAATCGTCGAGTTCCTCGGAGTAGTTGAGGATTGTCAGGTAGACGCGTCCGGCAATCTCAGGCGAGAGCATGTTCCAGTACTCCGCACGCCCGCCAGCATCGAGAATCCGGATGTCACCATGCCGTGCAACCAGCCGGTCGATCATCGCCTGCACCTGAAGAAAGCGCGCCGCGCGGAAGCGCTGCTGCATCGTGTCGAACATTCGGGGGGTTTCACGCCGCGCCATCAATCCGGTCTCCGCTTTTCAGCTCAGCCCTCGCCCTGCAAAAGCGGCCGCCACCAGCTTTCGTTGGCGAGATACCAGCGCAGGGAGTGGCGCAGGCCTTCCTCGAAACCTCGCTCGGGCGCGTAGCCAAGCTCGCCGCGCGCCTTGGTCTCGTCGATCGCATAGCGACGGTCGTGCCCGACGCGGTCGGTGACGAAGGTCTTGAGGCTGCTGGTCATCTCGCCCTTTGCCGCTGGGGCATCGGGATAGCGTGCCGCCAAGCCATCGATTTCGGCAAAAGCCTGGTCGACCTCGCTGCAGATCGTGTCGATCACGGTCATGTTGGGCAGTTCGGCCCCGCCGCCGATATTGTAGGTCTCGCCCGGCGTGCCGCGCAGCAAACAGGCCTCGATCCCGCGGCAGTGATCCTCAACGTGCAGCCAGTCGCGCACGTTCATCCCGTCGCCATAGACCGGCAAAGGCTTGCCGGCCAATGCATTGGAAATGATCAGCGGAATGAGTTTCTCGGGGAACTGGTAGGGGCCATAGTTGTTGGAGCAATTCGTGGTGATGGT
>JBBRUU010000123.1:0-8157 GCA_038247515.1 Sphingomonadales bacterium | reverse complement strand
CCTGCTGTTCCGTGTCGAGCTCCAGTCCGAGCCCGCATGGCGGTTCCTCGATATTGCAGCTTTCGTAGTCTTAATCGGGGCGACGGCGCTGCTCGCGGCAAAGCGGTGGAGCTATGTCGTCGCCTGCGCCGCGCTGATCGCGGCATTGGGCGCCCTGTCGCAGGCGCAGACGACGCTCGAGGGCGCCCGCAGCCGCAGCTATTTCGGCATCTACACCGTCAGCGAGACTCCGCAGCGCGAGCGGTTGCTCCAGCACGGCACGACGCTCCACGGTGTCCAGCGCCTGACGACCGGGCAGGAGACTGCGCCGACCAGCTATTATGGAAACACTTCCGGCGTCGGTCTGACGCTGACCGCTGCCGAGCGGCTCTACGGCCCGCAGGCGCGCATCGGTGTTGTGGGCCTCGGCGTCGGCACGCTCGCCTGCTATCGCAAGCCCGGGCAGACCTGGACCTTCTTCGAGATCGACCCCGAGGTGCTCGCCTATTCGACCCGCCGCCAGTTCACCTTCCTCGAACGCTGCGCGCCCAAGGCTCCGACGATCATCGGCGACGCGCGGCTGCGATTGGAGGCGCTACCGAAGGACAGTTACGACGTTCTGGTCGTAGACGCGTTCTCGTCCGATGCGATCCCGCTCCACCTGATGACCGAGGAGGCCGCCCGCGTCTATTTCCGCACCCTTGCGGATGACGGCCTGCTGCTGATCCACATCAGCAACCGCTTCATCAAGCTGGAACCGGTATTGTCCGCGCTCGCCAAGGAGGAGGGCCTGTCCGCCGCAATCCGCCCCGATCGCCCCAGTCAATCCGGCCTTGCCGCCTCGGACTGGGTGGTGATGACCCGCGATCCGGCCAAGCTCGCGATGCTCACCAAGGACGGAAAGTGGCGCAAGCTCGGCCCGCCGGCCACGAGCGTGTGGCGCGACGACTACGCTTCGATCCTGCCGCACATCATCTGGTCGAATTTCTTCTGAGGAGCTGTCGTATGACCCAGGCCCCTGGACATCCGGGCGTTAATATCGTGCCGATCCACGGCAAGACCCCGCAGATCCACGAAAGCGCCTTCGTCGCGCCGGGCTGCACGATCATCGGCGACGTGACGATCGGCGCAGGCTCATCGATCTGGTACAATTGCGTGCTGCGCGCGGATGTTTCACGCATCGTCATCGGAGCGCGCAGCAACGTGCAGGACGGAAGCGTGCTGCACTGCGATCCGCCGCGCCCCGGCGACCCTGACGGCTCGCCGCTGATCATCGGTGACGACGTGCTGATCGGCCACATGGCGATGGTTCACGGCGGCATCATCCACGACCGGGGCTTTGTCGGCCTCGGCGCGATCGTGATGAACAAGGCGGTGATCGGATCGGACGCGATGCTGGCGGCGGGTGCGATGCTGACCGAGGGCAAGGTCATGGAGCCGCGCGAGCTGTGGGGTGGCCGGCCGGCGCGTAAAATGCGCGACCTCGACGAAGCGGCGATCATGGGGATGCGCATCGGCACCGCGCATTACGCCGAGAACGCTAAGGCCCACGCCGCAGCGGTGGCAGCGGCGTTTTTGTAGGAGCCTCAAGCGCCGGCGCGCGCATCCGCGCGCTTGGCTTTCGCGCTATTAGGCGCGGCGGCCGGCCGGCCTTGCGGCTCGCCTGCGCCGAGCCGAAATCCCTCTAGTCTTCGCTGCTCCTTGCGATAAGCAAGGCCGCGCCCCAGAGGATCAGCGCGACCACGAAACCCGCACCCGCTGCCAGTCGCGGCGTGACGTGGCACAGTGCGCCGCCGCTAGCGGCCCCCAGCGCCAGCGCGCTCCACAACCAGCCGTAGCCGCGCGCCGAGGCTAGCTTTCGGCGGCCAAGTTTCGCGGCGACCCCTTGTCCAAAGCGCACCAGCGCGCCGGTCATATAGGTGACGCCTACGGTCACCTCGCCGTCGCGGGCAAAGACGTTGTTGGCGAGCCCCATCGCCATCGCCGAGCATACGAGAAACGGGATCGCCTGCCCCGCCGCGAGCAATCCCGCTCCGGTACCAAGTGTCACGGCAATCAGCCCCAGCAGCACCGATTCGCGGCGTTTTGTGGCGAGACGCGGCCCGATCACCGCGCCGCCGATCACGCCCGCCAGAAAGCATACGATCAGTCCCAGCGGGGCGAGCGCCAGCACCGGCTGCTGTGCGAGCTCCACCCCCATCCGCGTGGTGTTGCCCGACATGAAGGAGGTGAAATAGCCCCCCGCCACCACGAAGCCCGTCGCATCGACCAGCCCCGCCAGCCCGGCAAGGCCGAGCGCGAGGCGCTGCCGTGCCGGATCGTAACGGTGCACCGTGCGCCTCGCCCCGCCCCGCCTCGCCTCGGCCGACCTCAGACCGCCGGCTGCCTGGCGTATTGCAGCATATAGCCGACGTAATCGATCTTCCCGATCGCAAGGCCTTCCATGCGGAGGACCGAATAGGCGCTCATCAGGTGGAAATAGGCCTGCGGCACCGCCCAGTCGCGGCAATATTCGTGCGCTTGCATGACAAAGCCCATGCCGTTGGGGAGGTCGAACTCCACCGTGTCGGCGGCTGCGGGCCAGGTGCCGGGATCGGTCGCCGCGACCAGCGCCTGCGCAGCGTTGATGCGGGCGTGGGCTTCGGCCAAGCTGGTGATCTCGCTCTCGTCGAACGTCAGCCCGAGCGTGCCCAGCCGGTCCAGAGCGACGAGCACCTGCGCGATGGTGAAGCGGATCTGGGTGTGCAGCGGGAACATGTCCGGCGCCAGCCGCGCAGCCAGCAGCGCCTCGCCCTGTTCGTGGCTTTCCGCCTTGCCGACCAAGCGATCGAGTGTGCCAAGGATGTTGGCGAACGTGGCGATGGCGGCGGCGGCGTAGGACATGGTTCTCTCCCCTAAGGTTTGCAGGAGCGGTAGGCGGAGCTCAGTCCTTTATCAACGCCCGCAACCCCTCGATCCGGTCCGCTTCGTGCGCGGGCTTGTCCCAGCGGATGCGGTGGATGCGGGGGAAGCGCATCGCAAGGCCGGATTTGTGGCGCTTGGAGGTGTGGACGCTATCGAAGGCGACCTCGAAGACCAGCTTGCGCTCTACTTCGCGCACCGGGCCAAAGCGGTTCAATGTGTTCTGCCGCACGAAGCGGTCGATCTTCTTCAGCTCCTCGTCGGTGAAGCCCGAATAGGCTTTGCCGACCGGAAGCAGTTCCGCGCCCGCATCGGGATCACCGTTCCAGCAGCCGAACGTGTAGTCGGAATAGAAGCTCGAGCGTTTGCCCGATCCGCGCTGGGCATACATCATCACGCAATCGATCAGCAGCGGATCGCGCTTCCACTTGTACCACAGCGCCGCTCTGCGCCCCGCCACATAAGGGCTGTCGCGGTGCTTGAGCATCAGGCCCTCGATCGCCTCGTCGCGCGCGGTGTCGCGGATGCGGGCGAGCGCGGCGAAATCCTCGGCCTCGACCAGCGCGGAGAGGTCGAAATGGCTCTCCGGGAGCCGCGGCATCAGGCCCTCCAAAGTTGCGCGGCGCAACTTACACGGCTGCTCGCGCCAGTCCCGCCCTTCCAGCAGCAGCACATCGTAAAGCCGCACGAAAGCGGGGAAGTCCTTGAGCATCTTGCCCGGCACGGTCTTGCGCCCCAGCCGCTGCTGGAGCGCGTTGAAACTCGCCGCGCCGCCTGCTTCTCCGCCCTGCGCGCGCCCCAAACCATTGGCGCGCACCAGCAGTTCCCCGTCGAGCACCGCGTCCATCGGCACCATCTTGAGCAGTTCGGGGAAGGTCGCGGAAATATCGTCGCCCGATCGCGAATAGACCCGCGTTTCGCTCACCCCTTGGTTGTCGGTCGTGCGCACCAATTGCACCCGGATGCCGTCCCATTTCCACTCGGCGGCATAGTTGGCGAGATCGACTGTCCCGTCCTCAAGCGGGTGGGCTAGCATGAAGGGGCGGAAGTGCGGGGTGTGCTCCAGATCGGGTGCGGGGCCGCCGCTCGCGCCCCATGCGAACAGTTCGGCATAAGGCGGGGCCAGCGCGTGCCAATATTCCTCGACCTCCTCGACCGTGACATCGAAGGCCAGCGCAAAGGCGGTCTTGGCGAGCCGTGCCGAAACGCCGACGCGCATCCCCCCGGTGGCGAGCTTGATCAGCGCGTAACGACCCTTCGCATCGAGCCGGTCGAGCAGCACAGGCAATTCCCTGGGAGCCGCCGTGCGAGTGAGCGCTGTAAGCCTTTCGACCACCTCGGCGAGCGTCAACCCTGGCTGCGGGGCCACATCCTCCGGTTCGGGCCATAGCAGGCTCGCGGTCTCTGCTGTGTCACCGACGAAATCGCGGCTGAGCGCCCAGAGCACCGGATCGACCCGCTCCATCATCAAGCTGCGCACGGTGTTGGACTTCACCGCGGGGAAATCCAGCCCATCGGACAACGCGGCGAGCGCCCAGCCGCGGTCCGGGTCGGGCGCCTCGCGCAGATAGGCCGCGATCAGCGCGAGCTTGCGATTGCGGCTGGTGGTGTAGACCAGCGCGTCGAGCAGGGCGGCGAATTCCTCCATCAGCTGCGCCTCGCCAACCGTTCATTGCCCCGTTCATTGCCCCATTCATTGCCAAGCCATAAGAATCGGCTAGAGGCCGAATCCGGCGCGTACCCCAAGCGCCTTATCGAAAGGGAACCCGTTTCATGAAGTTTGCCCCGTTTGCCGCACTTGGTCTCGCTGTTGTCGCCGCGCCTGCTGCTGCCCAGACCGCTGCGCCCGCCGCGCCCGCTGCGCCCGCCGCGCCCGTCGCTCCGGCTGCCGCCGCTGCTTTCTCTGTCGACACGCCGATCGAGGCGTTGGTTGCCGACGCGCGCAGTAAGGCCGTGCTCGACAAGTACGTGCCGGGCATCGACGGCCACCCCGCCTACGAACAGTTCAAGTCGCTGAGCCTCACCGCCCTCGCGCCGTTCTCGCAGGGCATGATCACCGATGACATGCTCACCAAGGTCGCCGCGGACCTCGCCGCGATCAAGTAAGCTTTTGGGTGCCAGGACGGGGCACATGGCTGGGGTGTCAGTCATCCTCGTCCTCGTAGCCGACCAGCGCCAACGCGCGGGCGCGGCGCTGATTGAGCTCGCACCAGCGCAGCAGCGCCTGCTCGCGGCCGTGGGTGATCCACGTCTCCTGCGGGTTCACTTGCCTGATGGTGCGGGTGAGTTCGTTCCAGTCGGCATGGTCGGAAATGACCAGCGGCAGCTCGACCCCGCGCTGCCGGGCGCGGCCCCGCACCCGCATCCAGCCTGATGCCATGGCTGTGATCGGCTCGGGCAGGCGGCGGCTCCAGCGGTCATTGAGCGCGGACGGCGGCGCCATCACGATTTGCCCGCGCATCTGGTCCTTGGCCGCGTCGCTGACGAGCCGCAAATCCCCCAGCATCACGCCGTGTTCCTCATATAGTCGGCACATCGCCTCCATCGCCCCATGCAGCCAGATCGTGTCGCTGTGCCCCGCCGCGCGCAGTTCCGCGATAACCCGCTGCGCCTTGCCGAGCGCGTAGGCGCCGACGAGGATGCAGGCATCGGGGTTCTCCTCCCGTGCCTCCAGCAGCTTGCCGATTTCCTCGGCAATGGGCGGATGGGTGAAGACCGGTAGCCCGAAGGTCGCCTCGGTGATGAAGATGTCGCAGGGGGTGACGGCGAAGGGATCGCAGGTCGGATCGGGCGCGCGCTTGTAGTCGCCGGTGATGATCACCCGCTCGCCCGCGTGTTCGAGCAGGATTTGCGCGGAACCGAGCACGTGGCCGGCGGGCAGAAAGCAAGCGGTGACCCCGCCGCCGATCGCGACTGTCTCGCCGTAATCGACCTGGGAGGCACCCTCGCGGGTCTGGTAGCGCAGTTCCATGATCGCAAGCGTTGCGGGTGTGGCAATGGTTGTTCCATGCCCGCCGCGCGCATGATCGGCGTGGCCGTGGGTGACGAGCGCGCGCGGCACGGGCCGCGAGGGGTCGACCCAGGCGTCGGCGGGCACGACATGAATGCCCCACGGTTCGGGCCGGATCCAGGAGAAGGGGGCGATCATGAATGTCCTCAACAAAAAAGGGCGCGAAAGAGGTTCCTCTTCCGCGCCCCGATTGTGTTCTGGCCTGCCTCAGCCCTCGTCGGTCTCGGTCTCGGGCTTCTTGGCGGGCGCCTTCTTGGCGGAAACCTTCTTGGCCGGCCTTACCTTGGGCGGGGCCGGGGTCATCTCGAAGGACGGCTTGTTGTCCTTGATGCTGACATGTACCTCGCCGCCATCCGACAGCTTGCCAAACAACAGTTCCTCGGCGAGCGGCTGCTTGATCTTGTCCTGTATCAGGCGGCTCATCGGGCGGGCGCCGTAGAGCTTGTCGTAGCCCTTGTCCCCCAGCCACGTGCGCGCGTCGCTGTCGAACTGGATGTGGACGTTCTGGTCGGCCAGCTGCAGTTCGAGCTGGAGGATGAACTTGTCGACCACGCGCGCAACGACGCTCTTGCCGAGATAGGCGAAGGGCACGATCGCATCGAGGCGGTTGCGGAACTCCGGCGTGAACATCTTCTGCACCGCTTCGGTCCCGGCATCTTCCTTCGACACGTCGCCAAAGCCGATCCCGCTGCGTGCCATGTCGGACGCGCCCGCGTTGGTAGTCATGATGACGACCACGTTGCGGAAGTCGACCGTCTTGCCGTGGTGATCGGTGAGGCGCCCGTTGTCCATCACCTGCAACAGGATGTTGAACAAGTCAGGGTGCGCCTTTTCGATCTCGTCGAGCAGCAGCACGCAATGCGGGTTCTGGTCGATCGCATCGGTGAGCAATCCGCCCTGATCATAGCCGACATAGCCCGGAGGCGCGCCGATCAGGCGGCTGACCGAGTGGCGCTCCATGTATTCCGACATGTCGAAGCGCTTCAGCTCGATCCCCATGATCGTGGCAAGCTGGCGCGCGACTTCGGTCTTGCCGACGCCGGTGGGGCCCGAGAACAGGAACGAGCCGATCGGCTTGTCCGGATCGCGCAGACCCGCACGGCTCAGCTTCATGGCGGTGGCAAGGCGTTTAATCGCCTCGTCCTGCCCGAAGACGACGTGCTTGAGATCACGCTCGAGGTTTTCGAGCGCGCGCTTGTCGTCCTTGCTGACCGACTTGGGAGGGATGCGCGCCATCGTCGCGATCACGAGTTCGATCTCGCGCGCGGTAATCACCTTTTTACGGCGGCTGGGCGGCACCAGCATCTGCATGGCGCCGACCTCGTCGATCACGTCGATCGCCTTGTCGGGCAGCTTGCGGTCGTTGATGTAGCGCGCCGAAAGCTCGACCGCAGACTTGATCGCATCGGGCGTGTACTTGACCTTGTGGTGATCCTCGAAGGCGGTCCGCAGGCCCTTGAGGATCTTGATCGTGTCCTCGATGGTCGGCTCGTTCACGTCGATCTTCTGGAACCGGCGCAGCAGTGCGCGGTCCTTTTCGAAGTGGTTGCGGAACTCCTTGTAGGTGGTCGAGCCGATACAGCGGATCGCGCCGCTCGACAGAGCGGGCTTCAAGAGGTTGGAGGCATCCATTGCCCCGCCGCTGGTCGCGCCCGCGCCGATCACGGTGTGGATCTCGTCGATGAACAACACCGCGTGCGGCATGGCCTCAAGCTCGTTGACCACCTGCTTCAAGCGTTCCTCGAAATCACCGCGATAGCGTGTGCCGGCCAGCAATGCGCCCATGTCGAGCGAGTAGATCACCGCTTCGGCCAGCACTTCGGGCACATCGCCTTCAACGATCTTGCGCGCCAGACCTTCGGCAATCGCGGTCTTGCCGACGCCGGGATCGCCGACATAGAGCGGGTTGTTCTTCGACCGGCGGCAGAGGATCTGGATCGTCCGGTCAACCTCCGGCCCGCGCCCGATCAGCGGGTCGATCTTCCCGTTCTGGGCCTTGATGTTAAGGTTGACGGTGAACTGGTCGAGCGCGGTTTCCTTCTTGTTGCCGCTCTCCTTGGTCTGCGCAGGCTCATCGGCCTTGTCGGCGCCTTGCGGAGTTTTGCTTTCAATCTGGCGGCCGCCCTTGCCGATGCCGTGGCTGATATAGCTCACCGCATCCAGCCGGCTCATGTCCTGCTGCTGGAGAAAATAGACCGCGTAGCTATCGCGTTCGGAAAACAGCGCGACCAGCACGTTGGCCCCGGTCACGGTGTCCTTGCCCGAGG
>JBBRUU010000122.1:0-8194 GCA_038247515.1 Sphingomonadales bacterium | reverse complement strand
GTGCGTGCCCGCGGCGGCGCGGCTCTGTCGCTCACCAACGGCGTGATCGACGCGCAGAACGTGTGCTTCCGCATCGATGAGGCCCCGACGCTCGCTGCGCTGCTGCGCATCGACGCCGTGGTCGGCTCGTGCAGCAGGGCCACCCCCGCCCGTCCGACACAGGGCTCGTCGGGTGTAACCGACGCGCAAGTGCTTGCGGCCGTCAACGCCGGCACCCGCAACAACATCGCCTTCACCATCACCCTCACCAACAATGTGGTGAACGGGGCCGGTGAAAACGGTGTCACGCCGATAGACGCAAACCCGATCGCCAGCTTCTTCCCGACCCGCACCTTCATTGGCGCGTTCGGCACGGCGGCGCAGTTTGCCACCGTGTTCCAGAGCTGGACGTGCAACTCGTCGATCCAGAACTTCAACAGCCCGCTGGGTGCCTGCACCTCGTTGCCTGTCTACAGCTGATCGCGCCTTATGGATGCAGGGAGGCGCTCTGCGTAGAGCGCCTCCCTGCATGCCATTTGCGGGCGGCAGCGCCCGCCCAGTATCAAGAAGGCATCATGAGGGGGCCTTGTTCCATGTCGAAGGTTTCGCGTCTGGCGGGGTTGCTGCTGCTAACCACATCGCTGTGCTGTCCGGCACTCGTCCAAGCTCAGGATGCCACCAATCCCCAAGACGCGGCGGCCAATCCCGCCGATCAGGAGCCGCAACCGACCGATCCGGCGACCGATCCGGCGGCGGATCCGGCGGCTGAAGAATATGTCGAGCCGGAAGTCTCGTTGCCCGGCGGCGGGATCATCGTCACCGGACGGCGCAACCGCAATCCTGAACGCTCCTCGACCCAGGTCCTCACCGTCCTGACCGAAGCCGACATCGCCCGCACTGGCGAAAGTGACATCGCTGGCGCGCTCGCCCGCGTGTCGGGCCTGTCGCTGGTCGGCAACGGCCGCGTGTTCGTACGCGGTCTTGGCGACCGCTACTCGCTGGCGCTCCTCAACGGCCTGCCGCTCCCCAGCCCTGAACCGCTGAGCCGTGTCGTTCCGCTCGACATCTTCCCGACCAACGTGATCGCCTCCAGCCTCGTGCAGAAAACCTACTCGGCCAACTTCCCGGGCGAGTTCGGCGGCGGCGTGATCAACCTCACCACCAAGGCGATCCCGAGCGAAGACTTCTTCGACGTAAGCCTCGGCGTGAGCGGCGACACGCTGACCACGTTCCAGAACGGGCTTACCTATTTCGGGTCGGACTGGGATTCGCTGGGTTTCGACAACGGCAACCGCGATATCCCCTCGAACCTCTCCGCCTTCCTCGACAGCGGCAGGCGGATCAGCGACCTGACCGTCGCGGAGCAGGAAGGCATCGCCGGCCAGCTCTTGCCACTCAACCTTGTGACCTTGCAGAGGGTCCCCAAACAGCGGGCCAACCTGTCCGGCTCGCTCACCGGCGGCACCTCTGTCGACATCGGCAGCGATGCGACGCTTGGCGTGATCGCCACGGCGTCGATCAAGAACCGCCTGCGCAACCGCACCGTGAAGAGCCAGGTGGCGAACGCCGACTTCAGCGAGATATTCGAGAACTCGAGCACCTTCATCACCGACGAGAACGTGCTGGTCAACGCGCTGATCGGGGTCGGGCTCGACGTTGGCGAGCACACCTTGCGCTGGACCAACCTCTACATCCGCGATACGCTCAAGACAGCGCGGCTCGAAACGGCCAACAACGTACTGCTCGGCGCGACGGGCTTCGATTTCCAGAACCAGCAGACCGCCTGGTTCGAGCGCCAGCTGATCGACAGCCAAATGGTCACCGAGCTGCGCTTCGACCCCGTCCGGATCGACCTGCGCGGCGGCTACGCCCGCACCGATCGCGAGGCGCCCTTCAACGCCAATGTCAGCTATACCCGCACCAATGCGCCGGGTAGCCCCTTCGGCAACCAGTTCGTCGCCTTACTCAACCAGACGTCCGACGCAGGGCTCACCAACGTCGCCTTCGACGACCTCAAGGAAGAGCTTTGGTTCGGCGGCATCGACCTCGCCTACGAAGTCTCGCCCTCGCTCAACGCCACGATCGGCTATGCCTACACCGACAACACCCGCCGCTCCACGAGCCGCGAGTTCCGGCCGATCATCTCGGGCGACTTCCTGCCCGCCGACCTCATCCCCGCAGTCGGTCTGCGCCAGCCGGGCGAGATCCTCAACGGCTCGACACTCGCCGGGTTCAACGTCACCCTCACCGAGTCGACGCCCTTCCCGGCGTTCGACGCCGCGCTTCAGATCAACGCGGGCTACGGGCTTGCGCGCTGGGCGCCCACTGATCGGCTGACCGTCGAGGCGGGCGTGCGCTACGAGGACGCAACGCAGACCGTGGCGCTCGACCAGACAATCTTCCTCATCCCGATCGCAGGCGCGAGCCCGACCAACATCGCCAACGACTACTTCCTGCCCGGCACCACCATCACCTGGGAGGCGATTGACGATCTCCAACTGCGCTTCGCAGCATCCAGGACGATCGCCCGTCCGCAGTTCCGCGAGCTGGTCGAGCAGACCTATTTCGACCCGGAATCCAATCGCCGTTACCGCGGCAACCCGTTCCTTCAGGACAGCAGGCTCCTGAACCTCGAGGGCCGCGCCGAGTATTACTTCGGCGGCCCCCGCAAGGTGAGCCTCGCGGGCTTCTACAAGAAGATCGACAACCCGATCGAGAACTTCCTGATCTCCGCCTCGGGCGAACTGCTGACCAGCTTTGCAAACGCGCCGAGCGCCGAGCTCTACGGGGCCGAAGTCGATTTTGGTTACAGCTGGGATCTCGCCGATTGGGGCGGGAGCTTCTTCGAGGCCAAGCAGGTCCTCGTTCTGCTGAACTACACCTACACCCAGTCGAGCATCTCGGTCGGACCGGCCGATCTGGCGCCGATCCCGGGTAACACCACACAGGTAGCCAGCCAGCTGTTTGACAACGGCGCACCGCTGGTCGGCCAGTCCGATCACATTGCCAACCTGTCGGTCGGCATCGAGGACACCGATAAGGTCCAGCAGGCGACCATCCTGTTAAACTACGCCAGCAGGCGCGTCACTGCACGCGGCAGCGCCCTGCCCGACATTTTCGAGGATCCGGGCCTCACCGTCGATTTCGTCGCAAGGTCGGAGGTCAAGCTCGGCCGTCAGCCGCTCGAACTGAGCTTTGACGTGCGCAACATCTTAGGGCGCGACAATCTTGAATTCCAGGAGCTGAACGGCGTCCGGATCGACATCAACACCTTCCGGGTGGGCACGAGCTTCTCGGTCGGACTGAAAGCGCAATTCTGAACGGGACAGGGGCGAAGGCAGGTGCTTTGCCCCTCGCTTTCATCCCGGGCTTGCCCAACGGCGGCCGTCGGGAAGGCTCAGGGCAAACGGAACCAGGTTCCGTTACCCCGCGTCGAAAACATACCCCAATGACCTTACGGTGCGCAGCGGGTTGCCGCCGCCAGCGGTCTTGACCGCGCGCCGCAGCCGTCCGACCCACACGTCAACCGTGCGTTCGTCGATCGGCGGTTCCCGCTTGCCGAGGCCGAGGATAAGGTCTTCGCGGGTCAGCACGCGGTTGGGGTTTTCGGCAAGGAAGCGCAGCAGGCGGAATTCGTTAGGGCGCAGCACGATCGGCGCGCCCGCCCAGCGCGCCTGAAGCGCGGACATATCGATGGTCAGCGCGCCAAATTCGAACCGGCGGGGCGCTTGGCGTTCCGCGGTGCGCGATTGCAGCGCCAGCACCCTGTCGAGCACCGCGGTGCGGGTAAGCGGCCCGATCACATAGTCATCGGCCCCAGCCCTCAGCGCGCGGCGGCGGTCGTCGGCATCGTCTTCTTCCAACACCATCGTCACATGCGCTTGCGAGGTGCGCGGATCGGCGCGCAGGCGGCGGCACATCTCGAGCCCGGCGAGCTCCGGCAGCACCCAGTCGACAAAAGCCCACATCGGCCCTTCGACCAGTCGCAGCGGACCATCGGGGCCGAGCCGGTCGAAGGTGAAACGGCGCTGGTCGTGGACGAAATCCTCGAGGCTCTCGCCGAGTTCGCCGGTCACGAAGATGTTGATGACGTCCATGTGTTGCCGGCCCCCGATTTCCGTTGCGGACGTGGCGCAACCTTGTGACGCGTTTGTGACTGAATTTCAGTTGTAGGTCACAAATCCCGGCGGCCCGCTCAAGCGACCACGCTGACCTTGTCCATCATCGGCATCGGCATCCCCATGCCAGTCGGGAACTTGGGGCGATAGGGCGCTTCGAGCGGCGCGATCTCTTGCGGGGACAGCGTGATGTCGAGCGCCTTGATCGCATCCTTGATATGTTCAGGCTTGGTCGCACCGATGATCGGGGCGGTAACTGCGGACTTGGCGAAGTGCCACGCGAGGCCGATGCTGGCCATTGCCGCGCCGCGCGCGGCGGCAAGATGCTGCACCGCGCTCACCACCGAGCGGTCAGCCTCGTCCTCGGCCTTGTAGAGCGCCTTGCCGACCACGTCGGTCTCGCTGCGAACCGTGCTCTCGCCCCACGGCCGGGTCAGCCGCCCGCGTGCAAGCGGGCTCCACGGGATCACGCCGACGCCCTGATCCGCGCACAGCGGCAGCATTTCGCGCTCCTCCTCGCGGTACAGCAGGTTGAGCTGGTTCTGCATGGAGATGAACCGCGTCCAGCCATTGGCGCGGGCGGTCTCCTGCGCCTTGGCGAATTGCCAAGCATACATCGACGACGCGCCGATATAGCGCGCCTTGCCCGCCTTCACGATGTCGTGGAGCCCCTCCATCGTCTCTGCGATAGGCGTGACGTCGTCCCAGCGGTGGATCTGGAACAGATCGACATAATCCATCTCCAGTCGGGTGAGGCTGTCGTCGATCGCCGCAAACAGGGCCTTCCTCGAAAGGCCGCCGCAATTGGGGGCGTTGCGCCACACGCCGAAGGCCTTGGTGGCGACCACGATCTCGTCGCGGCGCGCCATTTCCTTGATGAGCTTGCCGGTGATCTCCTCGGAAGTGCCGCCCGAATAGATGTTGGCGGTGTCGAAGAAGTTGATCCCCGCTTCCAGCGCCTCCCGGAAGAACGGCCGCGCCGCGTCCTCGCCCAGCAACCAGTCGCCGTGCCAGCCCTTGGAAGTGTCGCCATAGCTCATGCAGCCAAGGCACAGGCGCGAGACGGTAAGGCCGGAGCGGCCTAGGCGGGTGAATTGCATGGGTCAGGTCTCCTCAGGATAGGGTCAGCCCTCCGTCCACCACCAGCGTTTGCCCGGTGACGTAGGCGGAAAGCGGCGAGGCAAGGAACAGCGCCGCACCCGCCATGTCCTCGGGCGTGCCCATGCGGCGCAGGGGGATGGACTTGAGGCTGGCTTCGAGGCGTTCGGGGTTGTCGGTAGTCACCGAGGTGAGCTTGGTCGGCACCAGCCCCGGCGCGATCCCGTTGACCCGGATGCCGTCCCGCGCCCAGGCCTCGCCCAGCGTCTTGGTAAGGCTCGCCGCACCTGCTTTCGAGGCGGCATAGGCGGGCGTGCCGATAGTCGATTTGAACGCCGCCACGCTGGAGATGATGATGATCACGCCCTTGGCTTGGGCCAGCGCGGGATGGAAGGCGTTCGCTGCATCGATCACCGAATTGAGGTTGATATCGACCACCGCATCCCAGCCCTCGCGCGCGAACTCCTGCCGCCCGTAGCGCACGGTGCCCTGGGAGAGGACCAACACATCGACCGCGCCGACATCCGCCGCCAGCCGTCCCGCCGCATCGCGGTCGGTGAGGTCGATCTGGCGGTAACCGAGCCCGGTGAAGTCGCTGTCCTCTGCTTCGAGATAGTCGCCAAAGTCGGGCCGCGTGCCGGTGACAGTGACGCTCGCCCCCCGCTGGCGGAAGCCGTGGGCGATGCCGTTACCGATCCCGCTCGACCCGCCGATGACGAGGACCCGTTTGCCGGTGAAATCCAGCGGATTGTCGAGGGGTTTCGGCACCTCAGATGCTCCGCGAGATCACTTCCTTCATGATCTCGTTCGTCCCGCCGAAGATGCGGGTCACGCGCGCATCGCGCCACAGGCGGGCAATGGCGTATTCATTCATGTAGCCCGCCCCGCCGTGGAGCTGCAGCGACGCGTCGCAGGCTTCCCATTGCAGGTCGGTGTGCCACAGCTTGGCGGCGCTCGCCTCGGCGGTGGTGAGTTCGCCTGCCAAGTGCTTGCGGATCGCCCAATCGAGATGCGCCCAGCCGACCTGCAGCTTGGCCTTGAGGTCGGCGAGGGTGAACTTGGTGTTCTGGAACTCGAACACCGTCTTGCCGAAGGCCTTGCGGTCCTTGGTGAACTTAACCGCCTCGTCAAACGCCCGCTGCGCCGCTGCCTGCGCGCCGACCGCGATGCCGAGGCGTTCCTGCGGCAGCTCCTCCATCAGGTGAACGAAGCCCATGCCTTCCGCGCCGAGGATGTTGGTCATCGGCACGCGGCAATCGTTGAAGAACAGCTCGGAGGTGTCGGCGGCGTGCTGGCCGATCTTGTCGAGATTGCGCCCGCGCGCGAACCCGGGGGTGTCGGCATCGACCAGCACCAGCGAAATGCCCTTCGATCCGAGTTCCGGATCGGTCTTGGCGACGACGATCACGCAATCGGCGTTCTGGCCGTTGGTGATGTAGGTTTTAGACCCGTTGATGACGAGGTGGTTGCCGTCCTTCTTGGCCGTGGTGCGGATGCCCTGAAGATCGGAGCCCGCGCCAGGTTCGGTCATGGCAATCGCGGTGATAACGTCGCCGCTGACCATGCCGGGGAGATACTTGGCGCGCTGTTCGGGGTTGCCGAGGCGCTCGAAATAATTCGCCGTGATGTCATTCTGGAGCGTGAAGCCCGCCGACGAGCCGAGATAGGACAGCTCCTCGGTCAGCACGCAGTTAAAGCCGAAATCGAGGCCGAGACCGCCGTTTTCCTCCTTCACGGTCATGCACAGCATCCCGGCATCGCCCACGGCCTTCCACACATCGCGCGGGACGATGCCGTTGGCCTCGTGCTCGTCCATGTGCGGGGTGAGATGCTCGGCAAACACCCTGCGGACAGTGTCGCGGAAGGCCTCGTGGTCTTCGTTATAGGCGGTGCGATAGGACGATGCGAGCATGGGGGGTTCTCTTTCGGCAAAAGGGTTTTGATTTGTTCGCGTTGAACAGCGCCGCCGGGCAGGGGTCAAGCGCGAAAGTGGGGGTAGGATTCGAAGATCAGAGCCGCCCTTCCTGATACGGATCGCCCTGCTCCAGTTCCCAGCATTCCACCAATTCAATCACGTCGCTGAGCGGCTCGTCCGGATGGGATGTGGTGCACACGAAGCGATCTGCGCCGGACCCGTCGTCCACCACAATCCAGTCGATCATGTCTTCGATGCGCTGACAACCGGGCCCCACCACGGCGATAAGCGAGACATCGTCGCCAAGACAGTCTTCCACGAACTCATCGAGAAGTTGCTCGTCCGAAACCGGAGACTGGAGGATGATTTTACGGGCCAGCCTCATGGGCGGATTGTAGATCAAGCGGCATTCGCGCGCCACCTGTCAGCAGCCATAGCGTCTTCCCAGCGAAAGCCGGGACCTTGGGGGGCAAGCGCCGCACTTGAACGCTTTAGGCCCCAGCTTCCGCTGGGGTGACGGGGGGGTTTTGGAAGCATACGTCGACACCCCCACCTTCGTCTTCCCGGGCTTGACCCGGGATCCCGCTTCTTCTCCGAGACAGGTCACGCGACGCCAAAGGCAGCTGGGCCCCGGATCAAGTCCGGAGAAACGAGAAGGATAGTAGGCTCACCCCACAAACGCCCGCTCAATCACGAACTGACCCGGCTTGCTGTTCGCGCCCTCTTCAAACCCGCGGCGCTCCAGATCGGCGGCGTGGTCCTTGATCATCGCCATCGAGCCGCACAGCATCACGCGGTCCTCGTCAGGCACGAAACGCTGCGGGCCCTTGCTCTGCTCGAACAACCGGCCATCGTCGATCAGCGCCTGAATGCGGCCCTGCGTGCGGAACGGTTCGCGGGTCACGGTCGGCACGTAGATCATCTTCGCGCGGTCTTCGTCTTCGAGCAGCGGGTCGCCTTCGAGCTTCGATTCCAGCAGCTCGCGATAGGCGAGTTCATTCACGTTGCGCACCGAGTGGACGACGATGATTTCTTCAAACATCCCGTAAACCTCAGGATCGCGCACGAGGCTCATGAACGGGGC
>JBBRUU010000121.1:0-8245 GCA_038247515.1 Sphingomonadales bacterium | reverse complement strand
TCCAGCGCAGGCATTTGCCCCTTGAGCGCCGCGACCTCGGCCTTCAGTGCCTCGGCGGCGTCCTTGTCGCCCTTGCCCATCAACGCGCCGATCAGCTTGCTGGCCTCGTTGCGGCGGCTCTGCGCGACCTGCACCTGCGTGGTGAGCGCGCGGCGTTGTTCGTCGAGCGCGATCAGCGCGGCCGCCTGCGCGGCCAGCCCGCGACGGGCGAGGCCTGCGTCGAAGGCTTCGGGGTTCTCTCGGATCAGGCGAATGTCGTGCATGGCGCTGGCCTATGCCCGCTCGGTGCGCCCAAGAAAAGCGGCAATCGCCACGGAACATTGCGCCCCCGAGCGGAGTTCCTACTGCGACCCTTCAGGAGATAACCCCAATGATCCGCAAACTTATCGGCGCCGCGATCGGCGCAAGCGTGGCCAAGAAGCATCCGGCGGCCGGCGGCGTGACCGGCGTGGTGCTGGCCACGGCCGTGCCGTTCGTCCTGTCGCGCCTCAGCCTGCCGGGCATGATCGCGATGGGCGTGGGCGGCTATGTCGCCAAGCGTTACATGGACCGCAAGGAAGCCGGGCACAAGGCGACCTCCGCGCCGCCGCCAAGCCCCGCTCGGCCGAGCTCTGCTCAGCTGCCGGTGCAAACGAGCGTCTAGTTCCCTGAAGTGACGGGGCAGCGGTAATCGGAAACGAGAGGCCGCCGCCCCGTCCGGGGACTTCAGAACGCGAAGCCGAGCATCACGTTGTAGGTGCGCGGATCGCCGAAATAGACCGTCTGGATGTTGCCGACCGAGCTAAACTCTTGGCCGTCGGTGCGGTAGAGTGCGTCCGTCAGGTTCCGGACCCCGCCCTGCACGTAGAAGCGGCGGGTGGCATCGTCGAAGCGCACGAAGGCGTTGGTGAGCCAGTAGCCGTCCTCGGTCAGCCCTGCGCGGTTGTCGACGCTCAGGAAGTGCTTGTCGACGAAGCGCGCGTCGCCGCCGAAGGTTAGGCTGCCCGCGTCGCCCAGTCCGATGCGGTAATCGGTCGCTACGTTGAAAGTGATCGGCGGGGCAAAGGCCGGCTCGCAGATGATCTGCGTGCCGGTGGGATTGCAGCTGAACGCGGGTGCGCGGCGGCCGTCGTTAAACTCCTCATATTGGGCATCAAGATATCCCAGGCTGCTGCGCACCGTCCACGCCTTGGTCGGCTTGACCACGGCCTCGACTTCCGCGCCCCAGATCGACATCCTGCCCGCATTAAGCACCGGGAAGACACCCACCGCGCCGCCGCCGACGCGCGCCTGAAAGTTCCTGAAGTCGCTGTAGAAGACGTTGGCGGCAAGATAGATGCGGCCATCTGCAAAGCTCGCTTTGGCGCCGGTCTCATAGGTCCACACCGTCTCGGGCTCGAAGTTGGTGACCAGCTGCGACGTGCCGTTCACCACCAAAGTGAGATCGGCGAGGCTATTGGCGCGGCCGTTGAACCCGCCCGATTTAAAACCGCGCGACGCCGAGGCGTAGATCTGGCTGTCGGCGCCCGGCTTGAAGGACAGGGTCACGCTCGGCGTCCAGGCGTCAAACGTGGCGCTGTTGTCGAGGTTGAGCGGCGCGGGCAGGCTGCCGGGGAAGCGGAATGTCAGACCGTTGAGCCCCGCCAGGCTTGAGGCGGTGGTGGTGACGCGGTCGTAGCTGCGATCTTCCTTGGTGTAGCGCAGGCCGCCGGTGACGCTGAGGCGGTCGGTGAGGTCGTAAGTCGCCTGACCGAAGGCTGCGTAGCTCTTGGTGTTCTGCCTGTCGTCGATGGTGCGCATGAAGGTGATCGGCACCGCGCCAAAGGCGAACAGGTCATCCGCGAAAGCTTCCTGATGCGAGGCGATAGTCTCGTTCAGATAGAATAGGCCGAATACCCCGCGGAAGTTGCTGGTGTCCCACTTCAGTTGGACTTCCTGACTGAACTGGCGCTGGTCGATGCCGACGAAGACGTCGCCAAGCTCGGCCTCACTTGCGTCGATATCGATGAACAGGTCGGGCTCAAGCTTGCGCCAGGCGGTGATGCTGGTCAGCGTGATCGCGTCGGACAGCTCCACGTTGGCAGTGAGGCTTGCGCCCCAGTGATCGAGGCGCTGGCCTTCGTCGCCGGTAAAGCTGGTCGAGGCTTGGTAATCATAGGTGCCATAGGGCTGGGCTGGAACAAGTTGCTGGGGACCGAGCGCGAAATTGGTGCGCAGCAGCGGCGCGGTTGGGTAGCCCAAGGTGAGCGCGTTGCGCTGGCGGTTGTAGTCTCCGCTCGCGATCAGCTCGATCCGGTCGGTCGCCTGCACACGCAGGATGCCGCGCGCGGTGATGCTGTTGCGGTCGTTGTACCTACGGCTTGTGAGCGGATCGGTGACGATCCCGTCGCGCTTGTCCCACTGGCCGGCAAGGCTGAGCGCCACGCGGTCGGCGACCAGCGGCGCGCTGGCATAGCCGTTCAATACGATCTGGTTGAAGCTGCCGTACAGCGCCGAGCCCGCCGCGCGGAACTCGTCCAGATCGGGCTTGCGGCTGACGATCGAAATCGCGCCGCCGGTGGTGTTCTTGCCGTAGAGCGTGCCCTGCGGGCCGCGCAGGACTTCGATGCGCTCGACATCGAACAGGCCGAGCAGCGCGCCCTGGATGCGCGAGAGGTAGACGCCGTCGACATAGATGCCGACCGCCGGGTCGAAGGTCTGCAGCGCATCGGGCTGGCCGAGACCGCGGATGAAGATGTTGGCGCTCGCCGCCGAGCCGCGGCCCTGCACCAGGTTGAGGTTGGGGGCGGCGGCCTGGAGGCCGGAAAGGTCGATCGCCTGGATGCGCTGGAGATCGGCCTGGTTGAAGGCGGTGACCGCTACCGGCACGTCGATCAGGCGCTCCTCGCGGCGTCGGGCGGTGACGAGAATCTCGCCGCTGCCTGCGGCGGCGTCAGATTGGGCGGCGGTGGTCGCCATGTCCTGTGCGGCGCTGTCCTGCGCGGCGCTGTCCTGTGCGGCGAGGGGGGCGGCAAAGCTCGCAAGTCCGGCGGCGCCGGTTAGCAGCAATGCACGTGTGCAAAGCGGATAGTTCATGGTGTTTCCTCTCCTGTCGTCTTCTTATGGATGTACCAATATTGAAAGTTGAACCACCTTTCAAGTTATGTCTTGTGTCCGCCGCTTGCGCGCCCTACCGAAAGCGTGGAGGGAGTAGCTGATGGGCAACACTCGGGGCAACACTGGGGGCATCGCGGCAAAGGCTGGATCTGTGGCTGATGGCAACGCCAAGACGCCGCGCACCGAGCGCGGGCGGCGCACGCTGCGCAAGCTGCTCGATGCGGCTGCCGTGGAGTTTGGCGAGAAGGGTTTTCACGAGGCGTCGGTAAGCTCTATCACGCGCCGCGCCGGTGTGGCGCTGGGCAGCTTCTACACCTATTTCGACAGCAAGGACGCCTTGTTCCGCGCGCTGGTCGCCGACATGAGCGAGATGGTCCGCACCAGCGCACGCTTAGCGCTCCACAAGGGCATGGGCGCGCTCGAGATCGAGCGCGCGGCGCTGGCGGCCTTCCTGCGCTTTGCGGCCGAGCACAAGGAAGTCTACCGGATCATCGATGAGGCCGAGTTCGTCGATCCGGCCAGCTACCGCGCCCATTACGAAACGATCGCCGAGCGTATCACCGATCGCCTGCGCGCCGGCGGGGCCTCGGGCGAGTTCCGCGCAGGGCTGGGCGAGCTTGAGGCGTGGGCGCTGATGGGCATGAACGTGTTTGTCGGCCTGCGCTACATCGTCTGGGGTGCCGGCGAGGAGCTGGGGGCCGAGGCGGTCGCGCAAGGGGTCAACCGCCTGCTCGCCGAGGGCATTGCGCGGCGCTAGCGCGGGGGCCTGCGCGGCGCTACAGCGGGGCCATGATCCTTGTCATCCACGTCATCCCCGAAGCCGACCACCTCGCCGCCATCGCCGAGCGCATCGCGCTGCTCGAATGGCGCGACGGGCGCGAGACCGCGGGCGCGAGCGCACGCAAGGTCAAGCGCAACGAGCAGGCGGCGATGAACAGCGCCGCGGGCCGCGCGCTTCAGGACGAGATCAGCGGCATTCTGGCCGACAGCCCCGTGGTCGGCGCCGCCGCCCGGCCGCGCCGTGTCTCGCCCCTCGTCATCAGCCGCACCGGGGTGGGCGGACACTACGGCGCGCATGTCGACAACGCGCTGATGGGGTCGGCCAGAAATGGGGGCGCCAAGCGGCTGCGTACCGACCTGTCCTTCACCCTGTTCCTCACCCCTCCCGGCGAGTACGAGGGCGGGGAGCTGGTCGTCCATACTGCGGGCATGACCCAGGAGCTGAAGGGCGAGCCGGGGCACATGGTTCTCTATCCCTCGGGCAGCATCCACGAGGTGAAGCCGGTGACGCGCGGCACGCGGATCGTGTGCATCGGCTGGATCGAGAGCCTCGTTGCCGATCAGGGCAGGCGCGAGATGCTGTTCGACCTTGAGAACCTGCGCGCCGCGCTGCGGCAGCAATTGCCCAGCCAGTCGGCCGAGCTTCTGACCCTAGACAAGACCATCGCCAACCTGCTGCGGATGTGGACGCATCCCTGAAACGCGCGAAGCGGCGGCCTGCTTGCCCTTCACCGTGAACCAGAGGATCAGGCTCACCCCGATCACGCTCGGCCCGGCCCAGATCGCCGGGTTGAAGACGTGCTCGGGCACCATGCGGATCAGTCCGACCGAGAGGAAGGCGGTATAGGCCGAGATGCCCATGCCGATCAGCGCCCTGAAGTGCTCGCCGATATAAGTCGCGCGCGGCGGATCGTCCCGCCGCCAGATATAGCGCTGCTGGATAATCATCGCAGCGATGCCGATGAAGGCGACCAGCATCATCAGCGGGTGCCCGACCTTGTAGCCAAAATAGCCGCACCACGCGCCCGAGATCAGCACCGCGGCAATCATGGCTTGATGACCTAGCGATCGGAGCGCCCGCCGGTCGCGGCTATGGCGAACCACGGCAAGGCCATAGTCGACAAAGCCGATCGTCAGCACCCCGAGATAGAGCATCATCCACCCGAACAATCCGTCAAACAGCGTGCGATCAGTGACTTCCGGGTGGCGCTGGTCCGGTCCGTAGAGCGAGAGCAGCGCCATCGCGATGGCCAGAACGCCGCCGCCGAGGAACCCGTAGCACGCCGCGCGGCCCCACTTACGGTGGCTGGCCGAACCCTTCTGGGTAAGGATGGGTCCCCAGAACGCAGTCAGCCCCACCGCACCGGCGGCAACATGAGCGACGACAAGGGCCTCGAACAGCGCCATGCGACAGTGCATGACACAATCTGCGAGCCTAGCCTAGATCATCGCGTGACCTGAGCCCTTGGGCCTGAATCTATGTGCCTGAACCTTGGGACCTGAACCTTAAGGCCTGTCACCGCACCCGCGACGGCGCGATCAGCACCGCGTTGGCGATCATCAGGTCCAGCCCTTCCAGATAGCCGCGGGTCGATGGGTCATGCGCAAAGCCGATCACCAGTCCGCGCCCCTGCGGCTGCGCCATCAGATAGGGCTTGTAAGCAAGCTGGCGCTTGTTCTCGTCCCACACATAGCCGCTGGCGATGAGGCCCGCCGGCGCGGCAAAGCGCAGCACGTTGATCCCCTTCGCCCGGTCGAGCGGGGTGAAGATCTGCGTGCCCGTTGCCAGTACCACCGCCCCGTCATCATAGCCCGCCGAGAGGAAGTGGTCGGGCTCGCCCACCACGTTAAGCAAAGCGCCTGGCAGCGTGTCGGGGAGCGCGGCCTGATCCTTGATCGCCTCGCGATAATCCTTGTCGCTGGCGATCTCCACTGCCTCGGCAAGCGGACCCTTGTCGCCGTCTTTGGCCTCCGGCTCGCGGCCCAAGGCCGCCTCGCGCTTCACCGCCAGCATCGGATTGTCGCCGCTGCTGAAGGCCTCGAGGCTCTCGCCGATTGCAACGAGCACTCCGCCGCGTTGCACAAAGCTGCGGATAGCGCGCAGGCCGCCCTCGCCCAGCGCGCTTGCAGGATTGCCCTCGGGCACCAGGATGACGTCATATTCTGACAGGTCGGCCCGGCCAAGGCGGGCGGTGCGGATCGGCGTCACCGGCAGGCCGATTCGCTGTTCGAGCACATAGCGAAGCGCCCCTGCACTGAGCTGCGAGACGCCGTCATCCCACGCCACCGCCACCTTGGGCAAGGTGAGCCGCGCAAAGTGCTCGCTGCCAAGGTTTGGCCCGCTATCGACCCAGCCGCTTTCGAGCGCCACGGTCTCGGCCCCGACCTCGCTGGCGATGGCGGCAAGACGCGCCAGCTTGTCCGGCGGGTTGCTGCCAGCGGGGAACACCACCGTGCCGCGCGGGAAGCTGCGCCCGCCGGTCGCAAAGGCCTTGTCGGTGACGCGCCCGTCGATCCCTTCGCGCAGCGCAAGAGTGACAAGCCGCGCCTGCCCGCCGTCGGTCCACGGCACGGCGATGGCGAAGGTGCCGGTGCCGCTCGTCTTGGCGGCAATCGATGCATCGGCGGCCATCACGTCGCCGGTCACGGCGGCGCTGCACACAGCGACATCGACGCCCGCCATCGGCCCCACCGACCATGCGGTCACATCGTAAAGCTCGTGCGGCAAGTCGGCCGAACGGCGGCGTTCCTGTTCGGCGAGGAAACCCGGTGGCAGCGGCGTATCGCGGTCGAGCAGGCTCTTGATGAGCCGTGCTGCGGGCTGGGCCTGCGGGACGGCGAGATAGCCTGCCGAATAGGACTTGCCGCAGACCGTGGCAGGGCCTTCGCGGCGCAGCACGGTGATGCCCTGCGCAGCAAGGCGCCGGCCAAGTCGCTCGGCGTTCCAGCGCTTCTTGCCAAGGTCGATCACGTAGGTCGCCTTGCCCGCCGCCCCGCTCGCGTTGGCGCTGCGATAGGCGGCAAAGTCCGACAGAAACCGCTGCGAATTGTCGGCAACTGCCGATGCGGTGGCGAGGCTGGTGGTGAAGTGGTTGCGCACCCCGTCGGCATAGGTGAGCTTGGACCCGTCGCGCCGCTCGAACACCAGCCCGCGCGCCGAGCCTTGCTCATAGGTCGAGCCGATCGAACCTTGATGCGCGTTCCAGGTGTCGCCGTATCCGGGGTAGAACAGGTCGTAGACCTCGCGGGTGAAATAGGGCTCGCCGCGCGCGTCGAAGGCGGCGGCGTTGTAGCGGCCGATCAGCTCGTAGGCGCGGATCTGCGCGGGCGTGAGGTTGGGGTTGAAGGGCTGGGCGGCCGGGCTGAAGAAATAGGTCTCGTCCCCGCCCATCTCGTGCAGGTCGACGACCACCACGGGGTTCCACTGGCGGATCGCGGCGACCTTGCCGCGGGTCTCGGGCTGCGAGAGCGTGAACCAGTCGCGGTTGAGATCGAACATGTAGTGGTTGACGCGGCCGCTCGGCCACGGCTCGTCATGCTCGGCGGCCTGCCGGTCGCCGGCCGGGTCGATGCCGGTCGAGGCGAGGAAGTTGTTCACAAAGCGCGCGCGCCCGTCGGGGTTCTGCATCGGGTCGAGGACGACGATGGTGCTCGCCATGATCTTGGCGCTTTGCGCATCGTCCTTTGCCGCGAGCAGCTGATAGGCAGTCATCAGCGCCGCGTCGGTCGAGGAGATTTCGTTGCCGTGGACCCCGTAGGCGAGCCAGGTGACGGGTAGCGCGCTGCCGTTGCCGGGGCGGCCTGCAGCGATGTTGGCAAGATCGGCCTGGACCGCGTCCAGCTTTGCCATGTTGGCGGGCGCGGAGAGCACGAGGTAGTAGAGCGGGCGGCCCTCCCACGTGGTCGCATATTGCACCAGCCGCGCGCGGTCAGGGGCGGCTGCGGCGAGCGCCTTGAGATACGCATAGGTCTGGTCGGGCGAGGTGATGCGGGCACCGGGCGCGTGTCCGGCGCTCTGGGTGAGGGTCGGGATCGCCGGATCGAAGGTCCCCTGGCTGAACGACTGCGCGCTCGCAGGCGTCGCCGCCGCGCCGCATAGCGCCGTAGCCATGAGGAGGCAGGCGCCCCAGATGTCGTGTCCCATGAAAACCCCTTGTATAACCGCCCGGCGGCGGATTGGTCGCAAGTCTTGCCGCGACAAGGCACGCGCGGTCAAGCGGGGAGGGGCGAATGACGAACAGGGGCTGGGAAATGCGCGGGGTTGCGCGCGGCTAAGTCGGTCACACGTCTCATGCAAAGGTGTCGTTGCAGACGTGTCGGTGCAGACGTGTCGGTGCAGACGTGTCGTTTTAGACCTTGCCCAGACGCGTCCAGACCCCCCTTTGACCCC
>JBBRUU010000120.1:0-8357 GCA_038247515.1 Sphingomonadales bacterium | reverse complement strand
TGCGGCGTGCCGTCGGGCTCCGCGATCTCGCGGAAGCGGACGAAGGCGTGCATCTTGTGGGCATCGCGCCGCACCGACTTGGCGAGCTCCTCGAGGCGGCGGATCTGCACATCGGCCTTGTCCTCCGTCAAGCGGGGATACCGCTGGAGTCGCCACAGCACCTGGTAGAGCAGCCCGAAGCGCGCCGGATCGGAGTGCAAGGCGGCGCTGCGAGCGATGGTCAGGAAGCGCTGGCTGGCGCGCACCGTCGGAGCATCGGCGCGCGCCGCGGGCAGGCGCTTGTCGCCACGAGAGGGACCTTCTGCCGCAAACAGGTCGCCCGTTCCGCCCGGCTCGACCCACGAGACCCGGTCGGGCGGCACGTCGCACTGGATCAGCCCCCGCGCCCGCTCGCGCCAGAAGGCAAAGTCGTCGGGAGCGGGCAGGTGGACCGCATAATGGGAACCGCGGCTGGCGTGCTGCCCTGAGCGTCTTTGGGCCGTCATCAGAACAGCTCCAGCTGTTCCGACTTCGGGGCAAGCAGGCCGCGCAAGTCGGCGCGGTCGGTCAGGTAAGTGGGGCGCCAATCGACGGTGCAGATGAAGGGCCGCACCTTCGTGAGCGAGGCGGTGAGCCGCGCCACATCATCGAGGCGCAGATTGCGGTGCCGCCGCACCGTCAGGATGCGCGCCACCGCCTTGGTCCCCAGCCCCGGCACGCGCAGCAACAGCTCCTTGGGCGCGCGGTTGACGTCGACTGGGAAGGTCTCGCGGAACTTCAGCGCCCAGGCGAGCTTAGGGTCGATGTCGAGCGGCAGGTTGCCGTCCGCTTCCGCCGCGTCGGCCACCTCGTGCGGGGCAAAACCGTAGAAGCGCATCAGCCAGTCGGACTGGTAGAGCCGGTGCTCGCGCAGCAGCGGCGGGCGCTTCAGCGGCAGCACCGCGCTGGCATCGGGGATCGGCGAGAAGGCGCTGTAATAGACGCGCCTGAGGCCAAAATTGTCATAGAGCCGGCTCGCCTTGGCGATGATCGCGGTATCATTGGCATCGTCCGCGCCGACGATCATCTGGGTCGACTGGCCCGCCGGCGCGAAGCGGGGCGCGTGGCGGAAGCGCTTGCGCTCGTCCTTGGCCTCGATGATGCGCGCCTTGGTACGCCCCATCGCCCCCTCGATCTGGGCCTCGTTCTTGTCGGGCGCGAGCCGGGTCAGGCCGCTCGTAGTGGGCAGCTCGACATTGATCGAGACGCGGTCGGCATAGAGCCCGGCTTCGTGGATGATTTCCGCATCGGCCTCGGGGATGGTCTTCAGATGAATATAGCCGCGAAAGTCGTGCTCTTCGCGCAGGATGCGGGCAACCTCGACCAGCTGCTCCATCGTGTGGTTAGCGCTTCTGACGATCCCCGAGGACAGGAACAGCCCCTCGATATAGTTGCGGCGATAGAAATTGAGCGTGAGGTCCACCACCTCCTGCGGGGTGAAACGCGCGCGCACCACGTTTGAGCTCTTGCGGTTGATACAGTAGTGGCAGTCGAAGATGCAGTGGTTGGTCAGCAGGATCTTGAGCAGCGAGATGCAGCGCCCGTCCGGCGCATAGGCGTGGCAGATGCCCATGCCCTCGGTTGAGCCGATGCCTTTACCGCCCAGTGAATTCTTCTTCGCCGTGCCGGACGAGGCGCAGGAGGCATCATATTTCGCCGCATCCGCGAGGATCTCGAGCCTTTGGCGTAAGGTGGGCTTAGGGAGCGTTGGCTGGACCATGGGAACCTTGGAATTGTTTCTTGTTCCTTATATGTTCCCACGATCCTTTCTGCCTAATGCAAAGCTTGCAAGCTGCGCTCAGATGAGGCGCCGGAGCCGCAGGGCGTTGGGAATGGCACCGCCGCCGTCGCATAGGAAGTCGAGCACCCCCGGATGCATTGCCCCCTCGAAGGCCACTCCGGCCAGCCTGCCTTCGACCCAGGCGATCGTGCCGAGCGGGGCATTGATGCCGTTCACCTTCATGGTCACTCGGTCGCCCACCTCGGCAAAGCCGGCCCTTGCACGGATTTTGCACCCGCCTTCGGAGATGTCGATCAGATCGACGAACACCTCGCGGGAGCGCACCCGGCTTTTGACCGTCAGGCTCATTGGCCGCCGATCCGAGGATCGTGAGATCGAGTCGAGATTCATTACATCGAAGCATCGCACAAAATGGTAAAAGAAAGTTGACCGGGCGCCCTGCGAATATCCGTCAGGCGTAGAGGCCCTGCAGGAACCATTCGGGCACGCCCCCGCGCCCGTCCCCATCGATGCCGCGGCGGTAGATCCAGTAGCGCGCCCCGGCCGCATCCTCGATCCGGAAATAATCGCGCAGCCGCGCGGTGGAGCGTTCGCGCCACCATTCGGGCGCTATCCGCTCCGGCCCCTCGACCCGCGTCACCTCGCGCACGGTCCCGCGCCAGCGGAAGCGCTGGGGCAGGCCGTCGGGCGAGGCATAGAGCACCGCGATCGGCTCAGGCCTCTCGAGCAGCTTCAATGGCCGGGCGTGGAAGGCGAGCAGGCCCTGCGATGCTGGTAACGGATCGAGCGGCGGCTGCCAGACCTGCGCGCGTTCGGGCAGGTGGCTGGCGCGCAGCACCGGGCGGGTGACAGCCTTGGGACCCAATCGCACCGTCAGGCGGTCGATGCAGGCGGCGAGCGCTGTGCCGTGGCTCTCGGCCGCAGCGTCGAGATCGGCTTGCGACAGCGTCAGCGGCTCGCTCCAGCTGGCGCGCAGCTGCACCGTCTCGATCCCAAAGCCGGCCTCCACATCGTCGAGCCGCGCGGCGAACAGCCGCATAATATGGCTCGACTCGCGGGTGGCGGCGGCAAGCTCGATCCGCCGCACGAGCACCTCGCCATCCACCCGCCACAACGCGAGTTCGAGCCGCCGCGCGCCCTCCCCCCGGGCCTCGAGCGCGCGCACCATGTCATCGGCGAGGTCCTGGGTCACCCGGTCGAGCAGGGCACGGTGGCGCAGCGGCTCGACAAGCCGGCGCTGGACCATCGGCATCGGGCGGGAGATCACCGGCAGCAGCGGCTCGGGTACGCGGCCGAGCAGCTGATCGAGCCGGAGCAGCGGATTGGCGGCGGGCGAGCGGTGGTTGCGGAAGCGGCGGCGCAGGGCATCACGCGCGGCGGCCTCGCGGGAGGCGTCGTCCTCCCCTGCCCCGGTCACCCCGGCAAGCTCACCGAGGCGCTTGATCCCGAGGCGGCGTAGCACGGTCAGCACGTCGGCATCGAGCCGGAGCGCGGCGACCGGCAGCTCGCCGAGCTGGCGCAGCGGATCGTCGTTCGTATCAAGGATCGCACCCGGCCGTGCGTAACGGGCAAGCGCCCAAGCCGCCCCGGCGGTCGGCGCGAGGGCCGCCCGTGCCGTCAGCCCGCGCGCGGAGAAGGCGGCGGCGACATCGGCCAGCAAGCGCGCCTCGCCGCCCAGCAGGTGAGCAACGCCGGTGACATCGACCAACAGGCCGTCGGGCGGGTCCATCGCGCTCCACGGCCCCCAGCGCTGCGCCCACAGGGCGAGCTTCTCGAGGAGGGCGAGATCCCCCGCCGGATCGCCCGGAACGGCGGCGAGGTCGGGACACAGCGCGCGCGCGTCAGCAAGCAACATCCCCGCTCGCGCGCCTGCCACGAGCCCTGCGTCATTGGCGGCGGTGATGCGGGGGCCATGTGCGGTCTCGAGGATCAGCGCGGTGGGCGCAGCCTCGGCTGTAGCGCGCTCTTCAGACGCGAACGCGCGCCGCCAGCGATCGACCGACAGTCGAGCGAGCCAGACGGACAGGATCCGGCGTGGCGAGCCGCTCAGTATCGGGATCGCAGCGGATGGCGAGGGCTGCGTTATCATCGCTCAACATCCATTCGCCCGGCGCGTGGGCACGCGCGCGGAACAGTTCGGCGTGCCAGGTGGCGGTGCCCGCTGCAGCGGCATTCCAGCGCGGCGGCGGCGAAGGCGCAGCCGCTACCCGCCAGCGCATCCGCGCCGAAGAAAGATCGGGCTCGGCATCAAGCCGCACCAGCCACAGCCTCACCCCGTTCCGCTCGGCCGTAAGGCTGAGGCGGCGCGAGGCGGTGAAGGAGAGCGCGCGCGGATTGCCTGCGATCTCGCCGATCACGCAGGCGAGGTCACGGCAGCGCACCCCTTCCTCAAGCGCGAAGAGCGCATCCTCGGGCGTGCTAGCTGCGACGTGGATCAGCCGGTGGCGCCAATCGGGCGGGAGCCCGGCGAGGCAAGGCCGCCCGCCGAGCTGGATAGCCTTGCGGTCCTGCACCCACAGCACTTGGCGGATGTCGTCGGCCGCCCCACCCTCATCCGATGACGTCAAGGCGTCACGCGCCAACGCCAGCGCCAGCCCCGCCCCGCTCGCTTGGCCCGCAGAAGCGAATATCTCGGAGTGGAACGGCTGCGCAGCGAGGCCCGGCCGCCAGCGCGTTTCGGGATCGCGCCCAGCAAGCGATGGGGCGAGCGAGCACGCGAGGACACGGGCGGGAGGGGGTCTGAAGGACGTGAAGGGCATAAGCGGACGACTCATTTGTTCGCATTATGTTCCAACATTGGCCCGATGGCAATGCAAAGGGCGCGGGAAGCGATGATCCACTCCCCGCGCCCCTCGAAGCGCATTCTCAGTAGCTAAGGTCAGTCGTCGACGACCGGCCCCGGGAACTCGCCCATGTCGGGCGCATCGTCCTGCCATTCGCCATGCTGGAGGTTGGAATGCGAAAGGCCGTAAAGGAAATACAGTGCGATCATCCCGGCCATGAACCACGCAAAGAAGATCAGCACGCTCGGCGGCACGGTGTAGATGAGATAGGCACACGACAAGATGCCCAGCACCGGAGTGACCGGATATAGAGGAACCTTGAAGCCGCGCGGCAGTTCCGGCGCGTTGCGGCGCAGGTAGATCACCGACAGGCAGACGATGGCGAACGCCGCCAGCGTCCCGACCGAAGTCATATCCCCCAACACGTTGATGTCGAAGAAGCCCGCAGCCACAGCCGTAATGACGCCAACCAGAGCCGTGTTCACATAGGGGGTCTGATACTTAGGGTGCACCTTGCTGAACACCTTGGGCAGCAAGCCGTCGCGCGCCATCGTGTAGAAGATGCGGGTCTGCGCATACATCAAGACAAGCACCACCGAGGTCAGACCGATGATGGCGCCAATCTTGATGATCTTGGCAAGCCAACCCCACTGCGGGCCGAAATTGTCGACCACTACCGCGACCGGATCGGGCACGTTGAGCGTGCCATAGGGCACCAGCAGCGTCATGATCGCAGCGACGAGCATGTAGATCACCGTGCAGACAATCAACGAACCCAGAATGCCGAACGGCATGTCCTTGGCAGGGTCCTTGGCTTCCTGTCCGGCGGTCGACACCGCTTCGAACCCAATATAGGCGAAGAATACGATCGAGGCGGCACGCATGATGCCGTCGACCCCGAACGCACCTTCACCATTGTTGGCAGCAGGGTCATATTCGGGAATGAACGGCACCCAGTTGGTGGCCATCAACTCGCCCAGATTGGAAAGGACTATCAGACCGCCAACCGCGATAAAAGCGACCAGCACGCTGACCTTGATGGCGACGATCACATTGTTGACCTTGGCCGATTCCGACACACCCAGCATGAGCAGGCCCGACAGCGCGATGCAGATCAGAAAGGCTGGCAGATTGAAGATCGTCGTTACCGTCTGGCCATCGACAACCACCGGCGCGCCATCCTGCATCAGCGTCACGCCAGCAGGGCCAGTAAATTGCGGCGGGATGACAAGACCAAAGTCGGCGAGCAGGCTAACCACATAGCCGCCCCAACCGACCGCGACTACCGAAGCGGCTAGGCCATATTCGAGCAGCAGCAGCGCCCCCATGATCCAGGCGATGAACTCGCCTAGCGTCGTGTAGCTATACGTGTAAGCCGAGCCCGATACCGGAAGTGTCGAACTAAGTTCTGCATAGCAAAGCCCGGCAAAGGCACAGACAATCCCGGCAACCACGAAGGACAGCAGCACGGCCGGCCCCGCATGAAGCGCCGCAGCACTGCCAGTGCGTACGAAGATGCCCGCCCCGATGATGCAGCCGACGCCGAGCAACAGCAGGTTCCACTTGCCGAGCGTGCGCTTCAGCTCGCTGGTCTGGGTCTCACGCTGGACCTGCGCAATCGACTTACGCGCGAACATCCGCTGTAAAACGGTTCCTCTGGGTGCACTCGTCATTACCAATCCCCCCTGCGCGCCTGCGCGGCGCGCGGCTTGATCCGGTCAAGAAACATCTGAAAAGGTCTCCCATTGATCGCAGGCAGATCCCCCGCGCGATCGGTTGCGCGTAACGCTAGCGCAACATGTGCGCAAAACAAGCCGAAAGCGCGGGGTTTCCCCCGGCGCACGCAGCGGCTAGATGCTAGGACCATGTCCACGACCTTCCAGCTCGACACCAGCACAAGCCGCGCCAACCCGACTCCGCAGCCGATGCGGCGGCTGACCGTACCGGCGATCCGCAGCCGTAAGACCGACGGCGTCACCGGCGAACCGCTGGTCATGCTGACCGCCTACACCGCGCGACAGGCGCAGATACTTGACGCACATTGCGACTTGCTGCTGGTGGGGGACTCGCTCGGCCAGGTTATCTACGGCCTGCCCTCGACTGTTCCGGTGACGCTTGAGATGATGGCTAACCACGGCGCGGCGGTGGTGCGTGGAAGCTATCATTCGGTAGTGGTGATCGACATGCCTTTCGGCTCTTACGAGGCCTCGCCGCAGCAGGCGTTCGAGAGCGCGGCATTTCTGCTCAAGCAGACCGGCGCTGCGGCCGTGAAGCTTGAAGGCGGGGCGGCGATGGCGCCGACTGTCGCCTTCCTCAACCAGCGCGGCATCCCGGTGATGGGCCATATCGGGCTCACGCCGCAGGCGGTCAACGTGCTCGGCGGATATGGCGCTCGCGGGCGCTCGGACGCCGAGGCCGAGAAGATCGTCTCGGATGCCAAGGCGCTTGATGAGGCCGGAGCCTTCGCCATCGTCATCGAGGGTGTGGTCGAGCCCATCGCGATCGCCGCCACCAAGGCAGTTGCTTGTCCCACCATCGGCATCGGTGCCTCGGTGCAGTGCGACGGGCAGGTGCTCGTCACCGACGACATGCTCGGCATGTTCGAGCGCGTGCCGCGCTTCGTGAAGCGTTACGAAGATATCGCCGGGGTGATCGACCGCACGGTGGCGCGCTATGCCGAGGAAGTGCGCACCCGCGCATTCCCGACCGAGGATCAGACCTACCAGCCCAAGGCCTAGTCGGCGTCTTTCGCAAGTCGCAGCGCGAGCGGCGCGGCAAACACCAGCTGGGCGAGATGGTAAAGCAACAGCGGCGCGATCACGAAGCCCGCGCTCGCTGGGCCGAATAGGATGGCGGCGAGCGGCGCACCGGTGGCGACGCTCTTCTGCGATCCGGCGAACAGGAACGCGATGCGGTCGGGTCGTGGCAGGCCGAGCAGGCTGGCGGTGCCCCAGGCACTCCCCAGCGCGGCTCCCAGCATCGCCAGCACCAGCGCGATCAGAACGACCCAGTTGGCGGGGGCGAACATCGTTAGCAGCCCCTGCTCCACTGCGCCCGAGAAGGCGACATAGACCGCAATGCCGATAACCCCCCGGTCGAGCCATGCGATCCGCTCGCGGTTAGCCGCTATCCTGTCGATCACCCGGTCCTGGACCGCCTGTCCGATCACGAAGGGCAGGATGAGGATCAGGCCGATGCGCAGGATCGCCTCACTGCCGATCTCGCCGGCCCAGCTACCGCTGAGCAATGCGAAGAGCGGCGCGCTGATGAAGACGCCGACAATGTTGATCAACGCAGCGCCTACCACCGAAAGCCCCACATTGCCGTGCGCAAGGCTGGTGTAGGAGGTCGCTGACTGCACGGTCGAAGGCAGGCAGCCGAGATAGACAAAGCCGATAGCTACCAGCGGCGGCAGCAGGGGGCTTGCCGCCTTTGCAAAGCCAAGGCCGGCGAGCGCCATACCGCCAAACACGAATAACATCAGCGGTCCGAAATAGCGCAAGTTGGCGAGCCCGTGCGCGATCTCGCTACGGCGGATGCGCATACCGTTGACGAGAAACAGCACGAAGATGCCCGTGTTCGACACGGTGGTCGCGATGGCGCGCGCTTCACCGGCGGCAGGCGCGATCAGCGCGAGCGCCGTCGCAATCACCAGCACGGCAATCATCGGGTCGTTGAGAAAGGGGAAGCGCAAAGGAGAGGACATCGGGCGCACGCCCTGCCCTGCCCTTGCGCGGTTGTCGAGACTAGCGCGCCGCAAGCGTGCGCGGGCGCACCTCGGCAAGCAGCGCAGCGAAGCGATCCGCCTCTTCCGG
>JBBRUU010000119.1:0-8493 GCA_038247515.1 Sphingomonadales bacterium | reverse complement strand
TCAAGAGCTGATCCGCCATCGCCAGCAACTCGACATCCGCTTGCGGTTCGCCCGCGCCGATCACTTCGGCGTCGATCTGGTGGAACTGGCGGTAGCGGCCCTTTTGCGGGCGTTCATACCGGAACAGCGGGCCGTGGGTGGCCACCTTCAGCGGCGCATATTGCTGCCAGCCGTTGGTGAGGAACGCGCGCGCGATTCCGGCGGTGAATTCGGGCCGCAAGGTGAGCGATTCCCCGCCGCGATCGTCGAAGGAATACATCTCCTTCGAAACCACATCGGTCGTCTCGCCCAAGGACCGCGCGAAGACCTCGGTCTTTTCGAACACCGGCATTTCGACCCGGCGGAAGCGGTAAAGACGGCGGACGCGCTCGAAGGTTTCGACCACGAAGGCGAAAGCCTCGGCATCGGCGCCGAAGATGTCCTGGGTGCCGCGGATCGCTTGGGGAGTCTTCTTGCTCATAGGGCGCGCGATTAGGCTTACCTAGGGTCTTTCGCAATCCTGCGACACCGATTATGGCGCCCGCCAATACATCCGACACAGTCAGCCATAAAAAGAGACCCTCATGCGCATCGACAAGATCCCTACCGGCGTCAATCCGCCCGACGATCTCAACGTCATCATCGAAGTGCCGGCCGGCGGCGAGCCGGTGAAGTACGAATTCGACAAGGAAAGCGGCGCGCTGTTCGTCGACCGCATCCTGCACACGCCGATGCGCTATCCGGCAAACTACGGCTTCGTGCCGCACACGCTCTCGCCCGATGGCGACCCGCTCGATGCGCTGGTGATCGCGCGCTCGCCCTTTATCCCGGGTTGCGTGGTGCGCGCCCGCCCGATCGGCGTGCTCAATCTCGAGGACGAGCAGGGCGGCGATGAAAAGCTGATCTGCGTGCCGGTGAACGAGACATTCCCGTATTACGCCGACGTGATCGAGACGAGCGATCTGCCCTCGATCATCTTCCAGCAGATCGAGCACTTCTTCACGCACTACAAGGATCTGGAAGCCGAAAAGTGGGTGCGCGTGGGCAAGTGGGGCGATGCCGCCGAGGCGCGCCAGATCACCATCGAGGCGATCGAGCGATATCAGGCGGATAAGTAGGAAAAGCCGGCGGGCGGTCTGCAAGGCGTTGAAATCGGTCGCACCAGCGACCGCAAGGTCACGCGGCCGCTCCCCATCTGATTGAGTCCGCAGGGCTTGAAGAGCACCGAGGTTGAGCGGCCGCGGGGCCGCTCACGGATCAGAAAATGCTCAAAAGCATCTTGAAGATAAGCGTCAGTGCCACCGGCAGACCGATCGCCAGCGACCACAGCAGTATCGCGTCGCGGCGGAATGCGGGAGCGAAAGCCGGGTTGAAGGCGCTCGCATCGTCGAGATTGACCCAGCGCTTCTCGAACCAGCGGCACACCGGAATGATGCCGGCAACCAGCACCACCAGCGCGAGATAAGGCAGCGCGCTCGAGGTGCCGTCGGACAGGGCCTTGACCGTCAGGAAGATTTGCAGGGCGGTATATACGAGCAGGCTATAGGCGACATGATCGCTCATCGCCTTGCGCCAGTCGCGGGCTTGAATGGCCGCGCCGCGCTTGTCTGTATTTGCCATATCTATCTGCCGCTCCCCAACGGTTGATTGCTGAGACGTCAGTATTGCTCAGCCGCCCCGAAGTTGCAATATGCCGTTCACAATCGTCATAATGTTGCGCCAAGCGCATGAGCGTCTTTGCAAGCTGCTCAGATCCCACAAGCTTCTGCCGGCGCCGCGCGCCTCACGTGCGTTGGCCGCAGCACTAAGCAAAAATCCCGCCAAACGCGCAGGCACCCTTTTCTGCGGCTCCAAGGGTGCTAAGGACGAAATCCTGATGAGCACTGCCACCCTCTCTGACGCGCCGCGTGACAGCGCCTCCGATGCCGGCCCCGATGCTGGCCCCGATGCTGGCCCCGATGCTGGCAGCGCCCAGCCGCTCGGCAGTGGTCTCCAGGTCATCTCGATCGCCAAGAGCTACGACAAGCGTTCGGTGCTCTCCGACATCTCGCTAACCGTGGCGAAGGGGGAAGTGCTAGGATTGCTCGGCCCCAACGGCGCGGGCAAGACCACCTGCTTCTATTCGATAATGGGGCTGGTGAAGCCGGATTCGGGCCGCATCCTGATGGACGGCGAGGACGTCACCAATCTTCCGATGTACCGCCGCGCGATCCTGGGCCTCGGCTACCTGCCGCAGGAAACCAGCATCTTCCGCGGCATGACCGTGGAGCAGAACATCGCCTGCGTGCTCGAACTGGTCGAGCCTGACAAGAAGACGCGGGCCTCAGAACTGGAGCGCCTGCTCGACGAATTCGGCCTGATCCGTCTGCGTCAATCGCCAGCGATGGCGCTGTCGGGCGGCGAGCGGCGGCGTTGCGAGATCGCGCGTGCGCTGGCCGCCAAGCCTTCGATCATGCTACTCGACGAGCCGTTTGCGGGGATCGACCCGCTCTCGATCAGCGATATCCGCGAACTGGTCCGAGACCTCAAGTCGCGCGGCATCGGTGTGCTGATCACCGACCACAACGTGCGCGAGACGCTTGATATCGTCGACCGCGCCTGCATCATCTACGGCGGGCAGGTGCTGTTCGCCGGCTCCCCGCAGGAACTCGTCGCCGACGAGAACGTGCGGCGGCTCTATCTCGGCGAGAGCTTCACGCTCTAGCGCTGACAGGCATGGCATTAGGCCCCCGCCTCGACCTACGGCAGACGCAATCGCTGGTAATGACGCCGCAGTTGCAGCAGGCGATCAAGCTGCTGGCGGCTTCCAATCTCGAAATCGAAACCTTCATTGCCGAGGCGATGGAGGCCAATCCGTTGCTCGACACCGGAGGGCCGGCTGAACCCGGTGAGCCTGAACGGATCGAGATCGCGCCCCCGCCCGGCGAGGATGCGCCCGCCGATCAGCTGATGCTGGCAGGCGCGGGCGAGGCCGATGCGCCGCTCGACCTGGCATCGGTGGACCGCGACTGGGACACCGGTGACGGCGATGCGCGGGGCGCCCGCGATGCCGAATGGGGTGCGGCGGCAACGGGTGGCTCCGGCGACTTGGGCGACATGCCCGACTGGGAGCAACTGCGCGCCGCCGAAGTGACGCTCGCCGAGCACCTCGAAGGACAGGTCGGCGCACTCACAAGCGATCCCCGCACCGGCTTCATCGCGCGCCACATCATCGGGCTGCTCGACGACGCGGGGTATCTCGCGAGCGCGCTCGAGGAGGTCGCAGAGGATCTCGGGGTCGAACTGTTCGAGGCCGAGGCGGGGCTGACGCTGGTTCAGTCGCTCGACCCATCGGGCGTCGGCGCGCGCAGCCTTGCCGAGTGCATCGCCATCCAGGCGCGAGAGGCGGACCGCTACGACCCCTGCATGGCGGCGCTGATCAGCAACCTCGACCTCGTCGCGCGCGGCGAGATCGATCGGTTGAAGCGCCTGTGCCGTGTCGACGACGAGGACTTTACCGACATGCTGCGCGAACTGCGCAGCTACAACCCGCGCCCGGGCCTCGCGTTTGCGCCCTCCGGCGCCAGCACAGTGGTGCCCGACATCCTCATCACGGCCAACGCCGGCGGCGGGTGGGACATCGCCTTGAACGAGGAGACGCTGCCCAAGCTGATCGTCAACCGCGGCTACTTCCTCGAATTGTCGAGCGGTGCGCCCGATCCTTCCTCGCAAGGCTGGCTCAAGGAGAAGCTGGCCGACGCGCACTGGCTGATCCGCGCGCTCGACCAGCGGCAGAAGACGATCCTGAGGACCGCCGCCGAGATCGTGAAGCGGCAGGACGGCTTCTTCCGCCGAGGGGTCGCCGAACTGCGCCCGCTGACCTTGCGCGAGGTTGCCGAGCAGATCGGGATGCACGAAAGCACGGTCAGCCGGGTGACCAGCAACAAATATCTCGCCTGCGCGCGCGGGACGTTCGAGCTGAAGTACTTCTTCACCAGCGGCGTCGGCAGGATCGGTGAAGGCGCTGACGGCGAGGGCGCGTCGAGCGCGGCGATCAAGGCGCGGATCCGGGCGTTGATCGATACCGAGACGGCCAAGAACATCCTCTCCGACCAGCAGCTTGCCGAAATGCTCCAGAAGGAGGGCTTCGATCTCGCCCGGCGCACGGTGGCAAAGTATCGCGAGGCGATCGGACTGGGTTCCAGCGCGGAGCGGCGGCGGGCCAAGAAGCTCGCCAGCGTTTCCTAGCGATTTCCCCTAGGCGACGGGGTGTTCGTAAACGCCTATCATGATTAAGAAATTCGAGATCGCGAGGTGTGACTCGAAAGACTCACTCCAAAAAGTTAACGACCTAAACTTCTTATTAACCTTTTTTGGTGAGAAGTGGCGTGGTTAACAAACGGCAACCTCTCCTAAGCGAGGGTTACCAAGGGGTAAGACAGGGGACTAAGATGCGTGTTCTGCTGATCGAAGACGAACCGACCACTGCCAAGGCGATCGAGCTGATGCTCACGACCGAGGGTTTCAACGTCTATTCGACCGACCTCGGCGAAGAGGGCTTGGATCTCGGCAAGCTATATGATTACGACATCATCCTGCTCGATTTGAACTTGCCCGACATGCACGGCTACGACGTGCTCAAGAAGCTGCGCGTCGCCAAGGTGCAGACCCCGGTGCTGATCCTTTCGGGCATCAGCGAGATGGATTCCAAGATCCGCAGCTTTGGCTTCGGCGCTGACGATTACGTGACCAAGCCATTCCACCGCGAAGAGCTGGTCGCCCGCATCTATGCTGTTGTGCGACGCTCGAAGGGCCACTCGCAGAGCGTGATCCGCACCGGCAAGCTGGCCGTGAACCTCGACGCCAAGACGGTCGAAGTCGACGGCAGCCGCGTGCACCTTACCGGCAAGGAATACGCGATGCTCGAGCTGCTCAGCTTGCGCAAGGGCACCACGCTGACCAAGGAAATGTTCCTCAACCACCTTTACGGCGGCATGGACGAGCCGGAACTCAAGATCATCGACGTCTTCATCTGCAAGCTGCGCAAGAAGCTGAGCCTCGCGTGCGGCGGCGAGAACTACATCGAGACCGTGTGGGGCCGCGGCTACGTGCTGCGCGACGACGAAACGGTCGTACAGGCCGCGTAACGCGCTTTAAGTTGCGCCGTAGCCCAGAAAAACGCGCCCGGGGTGGAAAGACCTCGGGCGTTTTTCTATGGGCCGCCCATGACAGCGTTCAAGGAAGGCGATCCGACCACCATCGCGCGGCTCTACGGGCGCAGCGTCGGGAAGAAGTTGCGCACAAAACAGCAGGGGTTGGTGGATAACCTTCTGCCGCAGATCGCCGTGCCTGCCGATGGCCTGGTGACCTGTGAGAGCCTGTTCGGCGATTCGCGGCCGCTGCATTTTGAAATCGGCTTCGGCGGCGGCGAGCATCTTGCCTACCGCGCCGACCTGCTCCCCGATCACGGCTTCATCGGCGCAGAGCCCTTCGTCAACGGCGTCGCGCAGGCGCTTACGCATATCAAGGACCAGCGCCTTCCCAACATCCGCCTGCATCATGGCGATGCGCTCGAGGTGCTGGAGCGCATTCCCGACGGTGGGCTGACGATGGCCTATCTGCTCCACCCCGATCCCTGGCCCAAGGCGCGCCATGCCAAGCGGCGGATGATGAACGACGGCCCGGTGAAGCTGATCGCGAGCAAATTGAAGCCCGGCGGTGAGTTCCGGTTCGGCACCGACCACGACGTCTATCTGCGTCACGCGCTGATGGTGATGCAGCGCCATACGGATCTGTTCGAGTGGGTGGCCCAGAAGCCCGCCGACTGGCAGGTGCGCCCCTCCGGCTGGCCCGAAACACGCTACGAACACAAGGCCCGCACCGTATATGGTCACGAGGTCTGGTATTTTCGGTTCCGGCGGCTCTAGGCGCCCCGCCGCGCGCGCAACCACGGCATCAGCGCAAACATCACTTGCCCCGCAAGCCCCAGCAACGCGTGGGGTTGGCGCAGGCCCGCAAGCCACTGGGCCGGGGTCTGCCCCAACAGCGCCGCGGCCAGCGCACATTCCGCCGCTATCAGCAGCGCAAAGGCGAGCGCTCCCACGGTGAGCGTTTCGCGCGGGCTCGCAATAGCAAAGCGCCGCACCAGCCACCCGGCCGCAAACCAGCTCGCCGCCAGGATCAGCGGCAGCTCCAGCAAGGTTGCTGGCATCAGCCCCACCCGCGGGATCACCCACAGCACGCGCACAGTGCCCAGCACGAACCCCAGCGCGAACACTATCGCCCAATAGATTGCCGCTGCCGCTATCATCGGCATCGTGTGTCCTCCATCGCTCTGCCGCAGCGTGCCCGCGCCTCGTCCTGTCCCTGTGGGGTTAGCACACCCATGACAGGACATCGCGGTGCGTGCGCTGCCAGGGCTCCAGGCAGGACAATCCTGTCATCGGAGACGACGATCATGACCATCAGCACATTGAAGGATCTCTACATCGACCAGCTCCAGGACCTGTACAGCGCCAATCGCCAGGCCCTGCAGGTGACCCGCGAGCTCAAGGAAGCCGCTGCCTCGGATCACCTGCGCACTGCGCTTGATGCAGGGGCCGATGGCATCGAGCAGGGCATGGACCACCTCAAACGCCTGATCGAGAACCACGATGCCAATCCGCGCGGCGAGCATTGCCGCGGCATGGAAGGCCTCGTCGCCGAAGCGCGCGCCCACGGGATTGTGGCGGACTTTTCGGACGTGGACGTGCGCGATGCCTCGATCATCGCGCAGTACCAGCGCATGACACATTATGGCATTTCGGGCTACGGCACGGTGCGCGCCTTTGCTGCGCGGCTGGGTCTTGCAGACGAGGCGAGCGTGCTCAAGCAATGTCTTGAGGATACCCGCGGCGGCGACAAGAAGATGACCGCGATCGCTTCGGGCGAGGTCAATCCGGCGGCTGCCGAGGCTTGAGGCCAACTGGTGCTGTCCCGATGTTTCACGTGAAACATCGGGCCGAATCGCCGCAAAATGCGTTTTAAAGCGTGTCTGGAAGTGTCTGGAGGGGGTCTAACAGGGGTCTAACAGGGGTCTAAAACCGTCTAAACCCCCGCTAAAGCCCGTCTCAACCCACCACGCCCGCGCCCGCCAGCACCGCCAGCGTCAGCACATCGGGCACGGTGGCGGTCATCGGCACGATCTGCACCGGCTTTTCCATGCCGATCAACATCGGGCCGATGGTGGCATCGCCGCCCAATTCGCGCAGCAGCTTGGCCGACAGGTTGGCCGATTGCAGCCCCGGCATGATCAGCACATTGGCCGGGCCGGACAGGCGGCTGAACGGATAAAGCGCCATCACCCTGGGATTGAGCGCGGCGTCAGGCGCCATTTCGCCTTCGTACTCGAAGCCCGGATCATCGCGGTCGAGAATCGCCACGGCATCGCGGATGCTATCGAGCCACTTGCCCGACGGGTTACCGAAGGTCGAATAGCTGAGGAAGGCCACCCGCGGTTCGTGCCCCATGCGCCGGGCCACCGCTGCCGTTTCCTTGGCGATATACGCGAGCTCCTCGGCATTGGGCCGCTCGTTGATGGTGGTATCGGCAAGGAAGGTGGTGTGGTTCTTGCCGATCATCATGTGGATGCCGAACGGCAGCGCGCCTTCCTTGTGACCCAGCACCAAGTTCACTTCGCTTACGGTCTGCGCAAAGGTGCGGGTCATGCCGGTGATCATCCCGTCGGCATGGCCGAGCGCGACCAGCAGCGAGGCAAAGACGTTGCGGTCCTGATTGACCATGCGCCGCACATCGCGCTCGGTGAAGCCGCGCCGCTGCAACCGCTTGTAGAGATAGTCGACCATCGCCGGCACGTGCCGGCTGTCGGCGGAGTTCTGGATCTCGAAGCTGCCCGGATCGCCGACGGAAAGCTGGTGAAGCTTGTCGAGCACCGCCTTGGTGCGGCCCACCAGAATGGGCGTGCCGTAGCCGAAATCGCGGAACTGGATTGCGGCGCGCAACACCACTTCTTCCTCGCCTTCTGCAAAGACCATCCGCTTGGGATTGGCCTTGGCGACTTCATACACCCCGGTCAGCACCGAGGTGGTCGGGTTGAGCCGCGAGCGCAGCGCGGTGCGGTAGGCATCGAAATCCTCGATCCGCGCGCGAGCGACGCCTGAATCCATCGCCGCCTTGGCGACAGCGGACGAAACGACCTCGATCAGCCGCGGATCGAAGGGGGCAGGGATGATGTAATCGGTGCCGAACCTGTGGTTCTTGCCGTAAGCGCTCGCGACTTCCTCGGGCACCTGACGGCGTGCCAGCTCGGCGATGGCCTGCGCGGCGGCAACCTTCATCTCTTCGTTGATGGTGGTCGCCTGCACATCCAGCGCGCCTCGGAAAATAAACGGGAAGCCCAGCACATTGTTGACCTGATTGGGAAAATCGCTGCGCCCGGTGGCGACGATCGCATCGGGGCGCACGGCCTTGGCTTCGTCGGGCATGATTTCAGGCACCGGGTTGGCCATCGCAAAGATGATCGGCCGGTCCGCCATC
>JBBRUU010000118.1:0-8602 GCA_038247515.1 Sphingomonadales bacterium | reverse complement strand
GCGCCCGGGCCGAGGTCGACGATGAAGTCAGCGGTGCGGATCGCGTCCTCGTCATGCTCGACGACGATGACGGTGTTGCCGAGATCGCGCAGGCGCTTGAGTGTTTCGAGCAGGCGGTCGTTGTCGCGCTGGTGGAGGCCGATGCTGGGCTCGTCGAGCACGTAGAGCACGCCCGAGAGGCCGGAGCCGATCTGCGAGGCGAGGCGGATGCGCTGGCTCTCGCCGCCGCTGAGGGTGCCGCTGGTGCGGTCAAGGTTGAGGTAGTCGAGCCCGACGTTGTCGAGGAAGCCGAGCCGCTCGTTGATCTCCTTGAGGATGGCCTTGGCGATCTGGCTTTGCTGGGGGGAGAGGTGCGCGTCGAGCCCGAGGAACCACGCCTTGGCATCGGCGACGCTCATCTGCACCGGGGTGGCGATGTCGGTGGGGCCTTGGCTGCTCGGCACCTTCACGCTGAGCGCCTTTTCGTTAAGGCGCTTGCCGCCGCAGGTCTCGCAGGCCTGCGCGGTCTGGTACTTGGCGAGCTCCTCGCGCATCCACGCGCTTTCGGTTTGTAGCAGGCGGCGATTGAGGTTGCCGATCACGCCCTCGAACGCCTTGTTGACGGTGTATTCGCGGCGCCCGTCCTTGAAGGTCAGCGGGACCGGCATCCCGCCCGTGCCGTAAAGGATGATGAGCTTCTGTTCGGGCGCGAGGTCCTTCCACGGGGTGGTGAGGTCGAAACCGTAAGCCTTGGCGAGGCTGGCGAGCACCTGCATGTAGTAAGGCGACGGCGGGTAGGACTTGGCCCAAGGCACGACCGCGCCCTGTTTCAGCGTCAGCGCCTCGTTGGGGACGACGAGCTGCTGGTCAAACAGCATCTTCTCCCCGATCCCGTCGCAGGCGGGGCACGCGCCTTGCGGGGCGTTGAAGGAGAACAATCGTGGCTCGATCTCCTCGATGGTGAAGCCGCTGACGGGGCAGGCGAACTTCTCGGAGAAGACGATGCGGTTCGCTGGCAGGCCTGCGCCCTTCATCGCGCCCCCCTTGTTATTGGCGCCCTTGCCCTCGTCCTCACGCCCCGGCACCACGCCATCGGCGAGGTCGACATAGGTCAGCCCCTCGGCGAGCTTCAGCGCCTGTTCAAAGCTGTCGGCCAGCCGCGTCTCGATGCCTTCGCGCACCGCGATCCGGTCGACCACCACTTCGATGTCGTGCTTGAACTTCTTATCGAGCGCGGGGGCTTCCTCGATGGGATATATCTCGCCGTCGATCCGCACGCGGGTGAAGCCGGCGCGCTGCCATTCGGCGAGCTCCTTGCGGTATTCGCCCTTGCGCCCGCGCACCACGGGGGCGAGCAGGTATGCGCGTGTTCCTTCGGGCAGAGCCATCACGCGGTCGACCATCTGGCTGACGGTCTGGGCGCTGATCGGCTCCCCGGTTGCAGGACTGTAGGGCGTGCCCACCCGCGCCCACAGCAAGCGCATGTAATCGTAGATCTCGGTGACGGTCGCCACGGTCGAGCGCGGGTTGCGGCTGGTGGTCTTCTGTTCGATGCTGATCGCCGGGCTGAGGCCGTCGATATGCTCGACATCGGGCTTCTGCATCATTTCGAGGAACTGGCGCGCATAGGCGCTCAGGCTCTCGACATAGCGCCGCTGGCCCTCGGCATAGATGGTGTCGAAGGCGAGGCTCGATTTGCCGCTGCCCGACAGGCCCGTGACGACGATCAGCGCATCGCGCGGCAGATCAATGTCGATGCCCTTGAGGTTGTGCTCGCGCGCGCCGCGCACGGAAATCGTCGTAAGGCTCATGGGCGTGGTCTGTTCCGGAAATGTTCGCAAAGGTCAAGGCGCGCAGAGGAGGAGGCACACCGGTCGTCTCCAGATGGCGACGCGCCTACCGCGATGCAACGGGCAAAACGGACAGAGGTTTCCCGCAGCATAGGCCGACAAAGCCGTCAGGCCGTTTTGTCCGGCGCGCGCGGAACACCGAAACCGCTGATTTTTCGAAGTTTCAAGGAAGAGTTTATCATTTTATAGTGGGGACTACAGAAAACATGAAGTCGCCAGAGCCGCCGCCTTACCCCAGCAAGGATGCCTCTCAACGGTTCTCGGGCCGGGGCCTTTCAGGGTCGCAACCTGGCCTTAGCAACCGAAATCCGACCGGGGCCGGAACGTGCGGGCAGGGTTATTCCAGACCCTGATCTGCGCGCGCCGGTCCCGGCCCGGCCACCAGAGCCAGCCCCCTCGCCTCGCCCAGCCTCCCTGCTTCGACCAGCCTCCCTGCTTCGCCCAGCCAACGCGCCGCCACGCCCCAGCCTTGCGCGATCACCTGCGGGGCGAGGGCCTCGGCAGGTGGGCCGTCAGCGATCAGGCGGCCATCTTTCAGTACCAGCACGCGGTCCGCATGGTTCATCGCCAGCGCGAGATCGTGAAGCACCACCGCCACCCCCTGCCCTGCGCGCGCGCAGGCCTTGAAGTGCGCGATCAGGCTGAGCTGGTGCGCAAGGTCGAGCGCGGCGAGCGGCTCGTCGGCGAGAATCCAGCGAGGGCAACCAGCGAGCACCCGCGCCAGCAGCACCCGCGCGCGCTCCCCGCCCGACAGGCGGCTGACCGGGCGCTGGCGCAACGGTTCGAGATCGAGCGCGGCGAGTGCGGCGTCCACCGCCTCGGTCCCGCGATCCCGCCACGGCAGACGGCCCAACGCGACGAGGTTCTCCACCGCCACATCCCAGGCGATGTCGGGGACTTGCGGCAGATAGCCGATTGCCTGCGCCCGGGCGCGGGGGTGGAGGGCAGCCAGGCTCGCTCCATCCATTGTCACCGCTCCGGCAGCGGGCGCGAGCAATCCGGCAAGGCCCAGCAGCAGCGATGATTTGCCCGCGCCGTTGGGGCCGACGATGGCGGTGATCTGGCCGGGGTGGAGCGCGGCGGACAGGCCGCTCACGACCTCCCGCCCGCCGCGCGTCAGTGTCAGGTTCTCGGCTGCAAGGATCATAGCTGCCCCCGCCGCATCCGGAGCAGCAGCCAGAAGAAAAACGGCGCGCCGATCAGTGACAATGCGATGCCGAGGCGCAGTTCGCTGACCAGCGGCAGCACACGCACGGTGCTATCCGCCGCCAGCACAAGGCTCGCGCCCGCAAGCGCGCTCGGCAGGATCAGGCTCGAGGGCAGGCGGTCGGTGAGCGGGCGTACGAGGTGGGGCACGACCAGACCGACAAAGCCGATGATCCCGGCAACCGCCACCCCTGCCCCGACCGTCAACCCGATGCCGATCACCAGCAACGCGAGCAGCCGCCCGGGATCAAGGCCGAGCGACCGCGCCGCCTCCTCGCCCAGCGTCAGCGCATCGAGGCTCTTGGCGGCGAGGCCCAGCACCGCGATCCCGGCGGCGATCAGCGGCGCGGCAATCGCAACCTCGTGCCACGATCGGTCGGTCAGCGCGCCGTTGAGCCACAGCACGATCTCAGACAGCGCAAAAGGATTGGGCGCAAGCGTGATGGCAAGCGCGGTGAGCGCACCAGCGAGGCTCGCCAGCATCAGCCCGGCAAGAGTGAACAGCGCGATGCCGCCGCCCGCACCGCCTGCTGCGTCGGAAGATGTGCGTCCGGCGATCAGCGCGAGGGCGGCCATGCCAAGGCCTGCGCCAAGGAGCGCCAGCAGCGGCAGGCTCCATGCCGCCCATGCGGCCGGCAGCAGCGGGTTCAGCCAGAAGCTAGCGACGGCGCCGAAGGCGGCCATCGGCGCGATGCCGAACAGGCCGGGATCGGCGAGCGGGTTCCTGAGGTAGCCCTGCATCGCCGCGCCGCCTGCGCCCAGCCCCGCGCCGATCACCACCGCCAGCACCGCGCGCGGCAGGCGCAGTTCGGCGAGGATCAGCGCGGCGTTGGCAGTGGCGCGGGCGTCGAACGGGTCGATCCACACGCGCCCGGCGAGCAACGAGAGCGGTAGCAGCAGCGCCAGCAACAGCGCGAAGACGAGGCTCGCGCGGTTCATGGGCGGCGCTCCCACTCTGCGCGAATTTCGCTGAGGCGCGCGCGCGCCTTGGGGATGGTCGGCCCGCCGCAATAGATCAGCGATGGATCGAGGGCAGCGATGTGCATCGATTTGAACGCCCCAGCCAGTAGCGGATGGCGCTGACCCGGCGCGTCGCCCGCGACAATCAGCACCTGCGGCGGATCGGCGAGCACGCTCTCGAGGCTAACGCCGTCGGCCTGCTGCAGCCCGCGCCGGGCGGCGTGACTGCCAAAGCCCGCCTCGCGCAGCAGCTCGGCGATGAGGGTCTGTTCGCCCGCGACGATCTCGCCCGGCTGCCACAGCAACGCGGCGATTGTGCCTTGTGGGCGCGGCGGAGGCGCAGCGATACGATTGGCGAGCGCCTCTCCCGCGCTCGCCCGCCCCGCCAGCGCCGCAACCTCGCGCACTTGCACAGCGCTTTCGGTGACCGACTTGGGGCTGCCGAAGGTCGCGACCTTGAGGCCCGCCCGCTCCAGCGCCGACCGGGTCGGCTGGGGCAGGTAAATCGAGGCTAGGACGAGGTCAGGCTGCGCGGCGATTACTTCCTCGGCCGTCCCGCCGGTGACGCCGTAGCGCGCGGCAATGCCCGTCTGGATCGAGCTTGAGCCGGGGTCGCGGCTGTAATGCGACAGCGCCAGCACCTGATCGGGCGGCGCGATCTCGACGAGGATCGCATCGAGGCAGGGATTGAGGCTGACGATCGCGGGATGCTCAGGGTCTGCGCTCTTGTGCGGCGCGGCAGGTGCGCAAGCCGCAGCTATGCACAAGGCTGTCAACAGCGCCGCGCTCCGCATCCCCTCGTGCCCCATCCTGATGCGATCCCGCGCCATATCCCTTGGCCCGAGGCGATAGGGCTCCGCGCGCGCTCGCGCAACGGGTTAAGCCGCAGGGCCCAAGTGTCCACAATCGGGACGCGGGCGCCCGCCGCCCTCGCCCCTGCTCACCCTCGCGCGTAAGGCGGGCGGCAGATCATGACATCCTCGCGTAACTCTTCCCCGACCACCGCCCCTCGCTCCGCGCGTGGTTGGTCGTGGCCGGGCAAAGTCTGGCGCAAGCGGATCGCGGTGCTGCTTGCAGCGATCACCGTCCCCGCGATGGCCGCGCCCGAAATGACCGGCCGCAGCTTCACCACGCTCCCCGGCAACGCGATCGAGAGCACCGCCGCGCTCGCCACCCGCCAAGCCGCCGCCGCCGCGCTGCCGTTCGAGCGGCCGGGGATGAGCTTTCCGGGCTCGGCCTATTACTACATGGCCGACCCTGCCGGGACCGCGCTGGTCGCGCTCCCTTCCGACAATCCGCTCGGGCAAGGCGCCGAGGGTGGCCGCGCGCTTGGTGCGCTGATCGATGTCGGCGCGGCGGCGCGGCCCTTCTACACCCCCGCCAGCGGCCTCGCCCCTGTCCGTGCGCAGGAATGCCTCGCGCAGGCCGTGTGGTACGAGGCAGCAAGCGAGAGCGAAGCGGGGCAGCGCGCGGTCGCGCAGGTGGTGCTTAATCGCGCCGTGCATCCAGCGTGGCCGTCAAGCGTGTGCGGGGTCGTCTATCAGGGCTCCGATCGGTCGACCGGCTGCCAGTTCACCTTCACCTGCGACGGCAGCCTCGCGCGGCGGCCCGGCGGGGCTGGCTGGGCGCAGGCGCAGCGCATCGCCGCCGACGCATTGAGCGGCAACGTCTATGCCCCCGTCGGCCTCGCGACGCACTACCACACGCTCTGGGTCAATCCCTATTGGGCAGGCTCCCTCGATCATATCGGCTCGATCGGCGCGCATCGCTTTTACCGCAACCGCGGGGCGAGCGGGCAGGCGTCGGCCTTCACCAATGCCTATGCCGGGTTCGAGCCGGCGGTGAGCGGGCGCTCAGTTCCGCTGCCATTCACGCCCCCGGCGGCCAGCATCGCTGCAGCGGCGCGCCCGGTGATTGCCTACGAGCTCGACGCGGTGCCGATGCGCAAGCAGGCGCAGGGCACCAGTGCCAAGGCTCCGGCTGCGCTAACCAATGAAGTCCCCACACCCGCCTATTCCGAGGCCGGCGTGGTCAAATCCGAGTATGCGCGCTCGGGCCAGTGGAAGGCGCAGCTGGGCGGCGCTCCGGCGCCTGCGGCCAAGGACTAACGCATTACTCCGCGCCGACCCTTGAACACGGTTAAGCCTGCGGAAACCCTGTTGCCACACCAAGCCTTAGCGGCGCGCGAGTAGAGCGGTGCCCGCACGCCGATGCCCTCGCGCGTGCCAAGAACGACGGGAATACACGCGCTCCATGTCTGTCCGCTTTGCATCCGCCAATAACCCTGCCCGCCGTCTCGGCTGGCGCGCCGCTGGACGCGGGCTGATCGCTCCGGCGCTGGCGCGCGCAGCGAACGACAACGGGGATGCGGTGCAGGGTCCGGTGCGCTTCGATCCGCTGCTGGCTGACGCGCTGCGGCACTTTGCGGTCCACGGCCTAGCATCAGCCGATGCCGCGGTGGACCTCGCCGCCGAGGCCTCGTCGCGTGATGATGCCGACGGGCGCGACCACTGGTTGGCGGTAACCCGGATGTTCGACCGCCGCCTTGCCGCCCGGCTGGACCACAAACTGGTGCCTGCCTGAACTCCACAGATTGACGCAAGGCAGCGCCTAACCTTAGGACGCCAACGCTAAGGCGTTACCCTTATACGGCCATTTACTACTGTAATGCAATTGCGAACTGTTTGCAAAGATAGTTACCGCCAGAGGCCTTTTGTCGGTTGCAATCCCGTTTTGAGCCGCCTACCGCCCGCAGAGTAACGGGTGCCCGGCCGCTTGGGACGGGAGGTTGGCACTTTGCGCTTTGCTCCCGAGTGCGCGCCCACTTCTTCGTCCCGATGCTTCAGGGAAGGAAGTCCAGACAATGGCCCGCAAGAAGATCGCCCTCGTTGGCGCTGGCAATATCGGCGGCACGCTCGCCCACCTCGCAGCACTGAAGGGCCTTGGCGACATCGTCCTGTTCGATGTCGCGGAAGGTATACCGCAGGGCAAGGCGCTGGACCTCAGCCAGTGCGGCCCGGTCGACGGCTTCGACGCGGCGATCACCGGCTCCAACGACTATGCCGATATCGCAGGCGCCGACGTGGTGATCGTCACCGCGGGCGTCGCGCGCAAGCCCGGCATGAGCCGCGACGATCTGCTCGGCATCAACCTCAAGGTGATGAAGTCCGTGGGCGAAGGCATTGCTGCCAACTGCCCCGATGCCTTCGTGATCTGCATCACCAACCCGCTCGACGCGATGGTGTGGGCGCTGCGCGAGTTCTCGGGGCTCCCCGCGCACAAGGTCGTCGGCATGGCCGGCGTGCTGGACTCGGCGCGCTTTGCCACCTTCCTCGCGTGGGAATTCGGCGTCAGCGTCAAGGATGTGAACGCCTTCGTGCTCGGCGGCCACGGCGACACGATGGTGCCGGTGCTGTCCTATTCGACCATCAACGGCATTCCCGTCGCGGACATGGCCAAGATCAAGGGCATCTCCGAAGACCGGCTGGGCGAAATCGTCAAGCGCACGCGCGCTGGCGGCGGCGAGATCGTTGCGCTGCTCAAGACCGGCTCGGCTTTCTATGCGCCCGCCACCAGCGCCATTTCGATGGCCGAAGCCTATCTCTACGATCAAAAGCGCATCCTGCCCTGCGCGGTGCAGGTCACGGGTAAGTACGGCGTCGACGGCCTCTATGTCGGTGTGCCGGTGGTGATCGGAGCGGGCGGCGCGGAGGACGTGATCGAGATTTCGCTGACCGACGAAGAGAAGACAAACCTCGGCGTCAGCGTCGATGCGGTCAAGGAACTGCTTGAAGCGTGCAAGGCGCTGGATGGCTCGCTGGCGTGATTGGGCCGCTCACATATGTCGGCTGGCTTTCGATCGTTGCCGTCATCGCCCTGTGGGTTGCGATGGCGCGTTTTGGACGACGAGGCCAGTTGGCATTGGGAGTTGCTTTCACAGTGCCCTTCGTACTGTTGCTCGCCTATCTGGAGTTAACGACTTCGGGGCCGCCGTTCTGGAACGACCCCTATGGTTACATGATGTTCGCGCTTGTCATGGGACCGATCCTCCTAGGCTGGCTGATCTATCTCTTCGCCGTCCTTACTCGAAAAATTCAGAAAGCCGCTTAGGCGCTTTGGAGACTGCTAAATGTCCATCCTCGTAAACAAAGACACCAAGGTCATCACGCAAGGCATGACCGGCAACACCGGCACCTTCCACACGCAGGCGGGCCTCGATTACGGGACGCAAATGGTCGGCGGCGTGACCCCCGGCAAGGGCGGCACCACCCATATCGGCCTGCCGCAGTTCAACACCGTGCGCGAAGCCAAGGCTGCGACCGGCGCGACTGCCAGCTGCATCTACGTCCCGCCCCCGTTCGCCGCTGATGCGATCTGCGAAGCCATCGATGCCGAGATGGAGCTCATCATCTGCATCACCGAAGGCATTCCGGTGCTCGACATGGTCCGCGCCAAGCGCGCGCTGTCGGGCTCCAAGTCGCGCCTGATCGGCCCGAACTGCCCCGGCGTGCTGACCCCGAACGAGTGCAAGATCGGCATCATGCCCTCCAACATCTTCAAGAAGGGCAGCGTTGGCATCGTCAGCCGTTCGGGCACGCTCACCTATG
>JBBRUU010000117.1:0-8779 GCA_038247515.1 Sphingomonadales bacterium | reverse complement strand
GGTCTTCCACGGCTGGGCCGAGCGGTTGGTGGCGGCGAGCGAGGATGATCTGGTCGCGATCTTCGCAGGCGAGCACCGCGAGGCGGCCGAATAGACGCTGGCGGCGGGGTTCGACCGGTTTTCTTGCCGCGTCTTGCCCCCCGCCAGAACCGCGCTAGACCCCTGCTAGACCCCCGCCAGGCCCCCTCCAGCCGCGCTTTGACCCCCTCCAGACCCCGCGCAGACCCACCGCAAAACGAATGTTTCACGTGAAACATTGCAGTTTCGGGGCCTCAGAAGGCGAACGGCCGGACCGGGACGCTCGGGCCCTTGGTGGTCGGGTTGTCGTTGAGCGCCAGTTCGACCAGCGCGGTGTCGAAGAACTCGTGCAGTTCGGCAATCAGCCCATCGCGGATCGTCAAAACCTGGCAATAGGTCTGGAGATATTCGTGGCCGTTTGTGCCCATGCCGCCGCCGTGCATTATGCCGACCACGCAGTTATCATCGGCGCACATGATCCGCCATTGCCTTGAAAAGCGGACTGTTTCTTGGACCAGCTTGCCGAGCACGCCGTCGGCCACCACCGGGCCGAAACATTCTGTCTTGCCTTCCCAGCGCCCCGAAACAGGCGTGGTGCCGACCAGGTTGAACACCACGTCATCCCAATGCAAGGCGGCGAGCGTCTCGAAGTCGCCCGCCGCCAAAGCCTGGTAATACCGCGTGACGAGCGCGATATTTGCAGTGCGCTGCTCGCTCATGACCTTACCCGAAGGCGGGACGGTAATTCGTCTCGCCCCATTCCTGCCGCTTGGTCCATTCGCTCATCGGTTCAAGCTTGCCCTCAAGCTCCGGGAATCGCTCGTAAACATGGTCCATGTCGACCGTAAAGGGCGTGGTGGGGGCATCATTGTTGTAGTCGTAGAAGGCCTCGATACCCTTGGCGAAATCGCTGCGCAATTCAGGCGGCATGGTGTCACCCGCGGCCTCGACGAGATAGCGCCCGAACTCGGCCGGGGTGCAGGGATCATACTGAATTTCCTTGCCTAAAGCCTGACTGAGGCACTCGGTCACCTGCTTGCCGACCAGCCGCTCCGGCCCGCCGATGTTGAGCCATGCGCCCTCCATATCAGGCCGCTCGAGGCTCGCCAGCATGAAGCGGGCGACATCGTCGAGGCTGATCCAGTTGGCCTGGAGATTGGGGTTGTGCGGATAGACGTAGCGGCCTTCATTGACGATGAAGGGCCGCGCCCAGTTGGTCAGCAGGTTGTCCATGAACAATACTGAGCCGAACACCGTCCCCGGCGCGCCCGACCGCCACAGGGCGTTGATCCCCTTGGTGTTTTCGCCATAGGTGAAGGGATCGCCCGGCTTGTCGGGGATCCAGCTCGAAGTGTTCCAGACCACGCGCTTCACGCCAATATGCGCCGCAACCTTGCCGACCTCGCCGATCAGATAAGCGCGGTCAGCGCGGGCCTGTAGGGGGTGGGTGTAGAAGATATAATCCGAACCCTCGAGCGCGCCTTCGAAGGTGGAGGTGTCATAGAGGTCCATGGCGCGCACTTCGACCCTCTCCACGCCCTCGATCGGCGCGCCCTCAAGTGCGTCGGGCCGGCGCGATATCGCGCGGACGTCGTAGCCGGCGGCGAGCGCTTGGCGCACCTGCGCAAGGCCCTGCCTACCGCTTGCGCCGATCACCGTGATGGTTGCCATTTGTTGTCTCTCCCTCTTTTTTATGGGGCAGAGACTAAGAAGCCCCCTGCCCCCGCGCACCGCGCCAATTTGATAGCGATCGCCTGTTTGACCCTGACAAAAAGACGGGGTTGCCGTAGCGGCGCGCGGGCCGGACAGTGCGGCGATGGACAACCGCTTCTGGCGCATCGCGCGCCGCCCCGAAGGCACCGATTTTGCGGCCGCGCTGGAGCTGACCCGGGCTCCGTTGGCGCCGCTCGCCGCGGGCGAAATCCGGATTCGCAATACCCACCTGTCGATGGATGCAGGAACCCGCATGTGGCTTTCGGACCGCGAGGATGGCTACCAGCCGCCGCTCCCGGCTGGCGGGCCGATGACGGGACTCGTGCTCGGCGAGGTGATCGAAACCCGCGCCGAGGGCTTTCAGGCAGGCGACCTGGTGCGTGCCTTCGGGCAGTGGGCCGATGTATCGACGGTCGATGCGATGATGTCGGGCGCGCTGCTGCTCGATCCTTCGGTCTCGGACCGGCGCGCATGGTTCGGGCCGCTCGGCATGAACGGGTGGACCGCGCTGTGGGGAATCGAGCAGACCGGAGTGGCCAAGCCCGGCGAGCGGGTGCTGGTAAGCGCCGCGGCGGGCGCGACGGGCATCCTCGCGGTGCAGATCGCGAAATTGCTCGGCTGCCAAGCATGGGGCATCGCGGGCGGGGCGGCGAAGTGCGATTACCTGACGGACGAGCTGGGGATTGCCGGAGCGGTTGATTACAAGGCTGCTGACGTGGCCGCGCAGCTCGATGCGGCCGGCGGCTTCGATGTCTATTTCGACAATGTCGGCGGCGGGCTGCTCGATTCTGTGCTCACCTGCATGAACCACTATGGCCGGATTGCGGTGTGCGGGCTGTTGGCCGACTACACCGCGGGCACCCGCACCGCGCCGCGCGAATTCGACCAGGTGCTGATGCGGCGCCTGAGGATCGAGGGCTTCTTCTCGCCCGACTTCATACATGAAGGCCCGGCGCTGACCCACCGCCTGCGCGAATGGACGGAAGGCGGCGAGCTCATCATGCCCTATGACGTTACGCATGGCCTCGAGAACACCCTCGGCGCCTACGCCAAGCTGTTCACCGGCGGCAATATCGGCAAGGTTATCGTGGAGCTGGACACATGATGGGTTTCCTCGAAGACCGCGAAGCCATCCGCGACATTCTCGCCGCCTACGCCCACGCGATCGACCGGCGCAGCTGGGGAATGATGGAGCGATTGTTCCACCCCGACGCGACCTTCAAGTTCGGCTTGGTCGAAGGCGACTGGCGCGGCGTCGTCGAGCAGGCGCGCGCGATCATCGACCCATGCCTCGCCACCCAGCACCAGCTCGGCCAGACAATCTTCGGCTTCGAGGGCGCTGACGTGTGCCACACTGAAACCTACATGACCGCGATGCACACCATCCCGCCCGGCTATCCGATGACGGCGGCCTTTCCGGACTTGGGGCGCATCTATTCGGGCATCGTCGCAGGTCGGTATGTGGACCGCTTCGAAAAGCGTGAGCACAAATGGCGCATTGCCCAGCGCACCGGCTTGTATGACTGGCGCGAGTTTCGGGTGGTGGAGGGCGTCGACCTGTCGAACACCCCCGAAGGTGCGGCAGGCTACCACGACGAACGCGATCCCTCGACGGCGGCCGTGAGGCAGTGGCTCGGCTAGGGCCGTTTGACAGCGAACACGCCCGACATCGTCGCAATCTGCTCGTCGCCGCGCCAGATGCCGCCCGTGGTATAGGCCGTGCGCCCGCCCAGCCGGTCAATCTGCACCCGCGCCTCCAGCCAGTCGCCGAGCCACGCGCCGATAAGGTAATTGACCGTCAGCGTCACGGTGGAAGGCGTCAGCCGGGGACGCTCGGCGTCGAAAACCGCATGGCTCAGCGCGACGTCGGCAAGGGTCGAGATAACGCCGCCGTGGGCCGCATCCTGGTAGTTGATGTGGTGGGGGCAGATGAGCAGGCCCACCACCCGCACGCCCTCGACCACGGGCCCGAGATAGTAGGGCCCGCCGTGGTCGAGAAAGCCGGGGGTGAAGTCGGCCGGTTCGAAGCCTGCGGGAATGTCCATGCCCCACCCTACCGCGCCAGCGCGCTCGCGCCGCTATGAATTGTGCCAATGACAGGGCCGGACACTGGGTCTATTTCCTTGGCCATGGGAGAGAACACAGCACTGGCAGCGGAGTCCTTCTGCGACGTTGTGCGCGGGCACGCGCAGGCGCAGGGCGACATCATCGCCTTCACCTACGGTGACGAGGAAATCAGCTTCGCCGAGCTTGACGAGGGCGCAGACCGGGTGGCGAACGGCCTTATCGCGCTGGGCGTAAAGCCGGGCGAGCGCGTGGCCTTCCTCGGCAAGAACCACCCGCTTTATTTCGAGGCATTCCTCGGCGCAGCACGCATCGGCGCGGTGATGACCCCGGTAAACTGGCGCTTGGCTCCGCCCGAGGTCGCCTACATCCTCGACAATTGCGAAGCGCGCGTAGTGTTCATCGGCGAGGGCTTTGCGGGAGCCTTGGCGGCAGCCCGCGCCGAGGCGACCCGCATCGAGCAGGTGATCGGCATCGATGCGCCCGACTACTCGGGCACCGATTATCGCATCTGGCGCGGCGACTTCCCCGCGACGCCCCCCGCGCACCGCGTACGCGAAAAGGACGACGCGCTCCAGCTCTACACCTCGGGCACCACCGGCAAGCCCAAGGGCGCGGTGACGACCCACGGCTCGATCCTCTCCAGCCGCGATGCGACCGCAAGCGGCGAGGAAATGCGCAATTGGCAGGAGCCCATCCCAGGCGACGTCACCCTGCTCGCCATGCCGTGTTTCCACATCAGCGGCACCGGCACCGGAATCGGCACTATGGTGGCGGGCACCAATTCGATCGTGCTGCCCGAATATGATCCGGCCAAGGCGCTGGATCTGATCGCCAACTTCAACATCTCGAAGATCTTCCTCGTGCCCGCCGCGATCCAGATCCTGCTCAATCATCCGCGCGTGACCGAGACCGATTTCAGCCGACTCAAATACGTGACCTACGGCGCCTCGCCGATCCCATTAGAGCTGATGCGCGAGGCAATGCGCGTGCTCGGTTGCGGCTTCGTGCAGATGTACGGCATGACCGAGACGAGCGGCACCATCGTCGCTCTCGACCCCGAGGATCACGTGCCCGAAGGTTCGCCGAGAATGCGCAGCGTCGGCAAGCCGCTCGCCGGAGTCGAGATCAAGATCATCGACGAGGCGGGCAATCTTGTCCCGACCGGCGCTGTGGGCGAGATCGCCACGCGCTCGTCTAAGAACATGCGCGGCTACTGGAACAACCCGGATGCCACCGCCTCGACCATCGACGCCGAGGGCTGGCTGCGGACCGGCGACGCCGGATACCTCGACGAGGACGGCTACCTCTACATTCACGACCGGGTGAAGGACATGATCATCTCCGGGGGCGAAAACGTCTACCCGGCCGAGGTCGAGAACGCGCTCTATTCGCACCCCAAGGTCGCTGATGTCGCCGTGATCGGCGTGCCCGACGCCAAGTGGGGTGAAGCGGTCAAGGCCTGCGTGGTGGTGAAGGCCGGCGAAGAATTGACCGAGGCCGAACTTGTCGCCCACGCGCGCACGCTGATTGCGGGCTATAAGTGCCCCAAGACGGTCGACTTCATTACTGCCCTGCCGCGCAACCCATCTGGCAAAATCCTGCGCCGCGAGCTGCGCGCGCCGTACTGGGTGGGCAGGGACCGGGCGGTCAATTGACCGCGCTTCCCGTCCGGCAGCTAGCCTACAAGGTCAATGACCTCGAAGCAGCAATCAACGCCCATCACCGGCGGTTCGGGTCGGGGCCATTCTTCGTTGCCCGGCACATTGCCCTCGCATCGTCGCAGCATCGCGGGATCGAGCGGCCCTTCGATCATTCCAGCGCATATGGCCAGTGGGGCGCCGTGATGGTTGAGCTGGTGGTGCAGCACAATGACGAGCCATCAGCGTTGCACGAAATGTTTGCATGGGGCTCCGAAATGGAGGGCCTGCACCACGCAGCGCTGCTCGTCGATGATCTGGCGCGCGCGATTGCCCGCTTTGGGAGCGAGGGTGCGCCGCTAGTGCAATTGTCGGTGACGCAGGGCGGCACGGCCTTCGCCTTCGTCGATACGTTGCAGCCTCTCGGGCACATGCTCGAGCTTTATGAGCCGACACCGCAGCTGACGAAATTCTATGCGATGGTGGAAGAGGCAGCGCAGGGTTGGGACGGCACCGATCTGATCCGCGAACTCGGTTAGAGGCTCGAGCTTAAATTCCGGCAGGCGCGTCCAACCCCGCGTGGTGATGCGCCGCGACCAGCGTATTCCGGAGAAGCACGGCGATGGTCATCGGCCCGACCCCGCCCGGCACCGGCGTGATTGCACCCGCGACCTCCAGTGCCTCGGCATAGGCGACGTCGCCGACGAGGCGCCCCTTGGGCCTGTCCTCCGTGGGCGGCAGGCGGTTGATGCCGACGTCGATCACCGTCGCGCCCGGCTTGATCCAGTCCCCGCGCACCATCTCCGGGCGGCCCACTGCGGCCACCACGATATCAGCGCGGCGGACCACATCGGCGAGATCCTTGGTCCGGCTATGCGCCAGCGTGACGGTGGCGTTTGCGTCCGTAAGGAGCTGCGCCATCGGTTTGCCGACGATGTTCGAGCGGCCGATCACCACCGCATCAAGGCCCGACAGGTCGCCCAGCCGGTCTTGCAGCAGCATCAGGCACCCGAGCGGCGTGCAGGGGACGAAGCCTGTCTGGCCGACCGCAAGGCGCCCGGCGTTGATGATGTGGAAGCCGTCGACATCCTTGTCCGGGTTGATCGCGGCAATCACTGCCTGCTCGTCGAGCCCTTGGGGAAGCGGCAACTGAACAAGGATTCCATCGACCGCCTCGTCACGGTTAAGCCGCTCGACCAGCGTCAGCAGTTCAGCCGCGCTTGTCTCGGCGGGGAGGCGATGCTCAAAGCTGGCAATCCCGGCTTCGGCGCAGGCTCTGCCCTTGGCGCCGACATAGACCTGGCTAGCCGCGTCCTCACCGACCAGCACCACCGCAAGGCCCGGCGCACGGCCAGTGGCCCGCGTGAAGGCGGCGGCATGTCCGGCCACGCGGGCGCGCAGGCCCTCGGCGAAGGCTTTGCCGTCGATCCGCGCCGCTTCGCCCATTAGGAAGCGATCGCCGGCACCAACCGGCCAACTGCGGCCAGAATGAGCAAGAACACCATTGGCGAAAAGTCGATTGCGCCAGTGTCCGGCATCAACCGCCGGATCGGACGAAGAACCGGCTCAAAGAGGCGGCTAAGCGCGTCGTGCACCGCGCCCGCGAACTGGTTGCGCGGGCTAACTACGTTGAAGGCGAACAGCAGCCCGATGATGAACCAGATGATCAGCAACATGTTAGCGGTGTTAATGATCATCACAAGAATGTCGGAGAATGCGTCAAGCATTGCGTGTCGTTTCCAATGCAAAGGGCGTTAGCCCAGTGATGTCCCTAAGGGGGCGTATTAGCCTGTTAATACGCCTCGCGCCAGCCCCGGTTCCCGCGAGCGCTCAGGCGCGCACCAGCGTGCCGGCGCCGCGCGCGGTGAAGAATTCGAGCAGCATCGCATGGCCCACGCGCCCGTCGAGCACCACTGCCGCCTCGCAGCCCGATTGTACCGCTGCCACGCAGGTTTCGAGCTTCGGGACCATGCCGCCGCGGATCACGCCATCCTCGCGCAGTTTGGCGATATCGGCGGGGGTGAGATCGGTAAGGAGCTCGCCATCGGCGCCCAGCACGCCCGCAACGTCGGTCAGCAGAAACAATCGCGCCGCGCCCAGCGCCGCCGCGATCGCGCCCGCCATTGTGTCGGCGTTGATGTTGTAAGTTGCCCCGTCCTCGCCCTGTGCGATCGGGGCGATCACCGGGATCATCCCGGCGGCCACCATCGTGTCGATCACCGTGGTGTCGACTGCAGCCGGCTCGCCGACGAAGCCGAGATCCACGACCCGCTCGATATTGCTGTCAGGATCGCGCGTGGTCCGGCTGACCTTGCGCGCCGTCACCAACCCGCCGTCCTTGCCCGAGATGCCGATTGCCTTGCCCCCGGCGGCCGCGAGCCAGCCGACGAGCTCCTTATTGATCGCGCCCGAGAGCACCATTTCGGCGATCTTGGCGGTGGCCTCGTCAGTGACGCGCAGGCCATCGACGAAGGTGCTCTCCACCCCCAGCCTCGCGAGCATATGGCCGATCTGCGGGCCGCCGCCGTGCACCACCACCGGGTTGATGCCGACCGCCTTCAGAAGCACGATGTCCGCCGCAAAATCGCGCGCGGCCTCGGGGTCGCCCATCGCGTGGCCGCCGTATTTCACCACGAAGGTGCGGCCCGCATAGCGCTGGAAATAGGGCAGCGCCTCGATCAACACTTCGGCTTTGAACAGATCGGGCGTCTCGGCCCCCACACGAGGCGGCTTGTGGAATTGCTTGTCAGTCACTGGCGTTCATGTCCCGTGCGCGTGCTTCACGCTCTTGGACGGCGCCCTAGCGACTTGCGCGCTCGGGGCCAAGCGGCTTGGTGATCACGGAGAGACGAAGCTAGGCATTTCATCAGCTTACACGATGGTTATTGTCTCTCGAGGTCGCTTCTCTTTACCCCCGCGTCAGCTTTCGGGTGCGTTCTCGAGCATGGCGGCGATCTCGTCGAGCAGGTGCAGGCGTTCGCGCTTGAGGGTGTCGAGACGCTCGTCACTGGCCGGCTCGGCCTCGATCTCGATGCGGTGGATGGTGCGGTTCACCTCGTGGTGCTGGTCAGCCAGCCGGGCGAAATGCGTGTCGGTCAGCTTGAGCTGGTGGAGCGCTTCGGCGGCATCGGGGAAGACATCGGCGAGTTCGTTGGGGGTGTGCGCGGACATGGTGTTCTCCTGAGGTGATGACCCCTGCCTAGGCTTCCGCGCCGGATCCGTACTTGATCGAGGTCAAGTTCGCAGCGGCAGCCCGATTTGCGGCAAAATGCGCATTTTGGGGGGTCTGGCGGCCCTCTGGGACGGGTCTGGAGCGGGTCTGGGGGGCCTCTGAACGGGTCTAG
>JBBRUU010000116.1:0-8961 GCA_038247515.1 Sphingomonadales bacterium | reverse complement strand
TCCCTCATGTACCGTTCCACCGGCCAATCGGTGGTGTAGCCCGCCCCGCCCAGCGCCTGCACGCTTTCCGCCGCGACCTTGAAGGCGTTCTCGGACGCCAGCAAAATCACGCCCGCCGCATCGAAGCGCGTCGTCTGCCCCGCGTCGCAGGCTTTGGCGACCGCATAGGTGTAAGCGCGGGCCGATTGCAGCGCGACATACATGTCGGCAACCTTGGCCTGCATCAGCTGGAAGCTGCCGATCGGTTTGCCGAACTGCTTGCGCTCACGCAGGTAGGGGATCACCGTGTCGAGGCACGCCTGCATGATCCCGAGCTGCAATCCGGCCAGCACCACGCGTTCATAGTCCAGCCCGCTCATCAGCACGCCGACGCCGCCGTTGACTGGCCCCATCACGCGCTCGTCCGAGATAAAGCAGTCGGTGAACACCAACTCGGCGGTGGGCGAGCCTTTCATGCCGATCTTGCTGATCTTCTGGCCGATGGCGAAGCCTTCGTCGCCCTTTTCGACCAGAAACGCCGTGATCCCGCGCGATCCGGCGTGGCCGTCGGTCTTGGCATAGACTACCAGCGTGTCGGCTTCGGGCGCGTTGGTGATCCAGAACTTGGTGCCGTTGAGGACGTAGCCGCCCTGAACTGCGTCGGCCTTCAGCTTCATCGAGACGACGTCCGACCCCGCGCCCGCCTCGGACATGGCGAGGCTGCCGACGTGTTCGCCGGAAATCAGCTTGGGGAGATACTTGGCCTTCTGCTCGTCGTTCCCCCAGCGGCTGATCTGGTTTAGGCAGAGGTTGGAGTGCGCGCCGTAGCTGAGGCCGACGCTGGCAGAAGCGCGGCTAACTTCCTCAACCGCGATCACGTGCTCGAGATAGCCGAGCCCCAGCCCGCCCCATTCCTCCTCGACTGTGATGCCGTGCAAGCCCAGCGCGCCCATCGGCTCCCACAATTCGCGCGGGAAGCGGTCTTCGCGGTCGGTGCGCTGCGCCAACGGGGCGATCTGCTCGTCGGCAAAGCGCGCCGTGGTGTCGCGGATCATGTCGGCCGCTTCGCCGAGGTGGAAGTCGAATTCGGGGGTCGCGCGCATTTTATGTCCTGCGGTTGTAATGATCGTTCAGGCACCCCGCATAGCAAGTGCCTGCGCAAAGGCCAATCGGGGACGCTGGCGCGTGGGCCATAACCTCGCTAATCCTCAACGGACATGGAAACGCCTGCACCCCTGCTCCGCTTCGACGGGGTGATCTGCCGCTTCGGCGAGGTCACGGCGGTGGGCGGCGTTTCCTGCGACATCGCAGCTGGCAGCTTCGTCGCGCTGGTCGGCGCCTCGGGATCGGGCAAGTCGACGCTGCTCAAGACCGTCAACACGCTCGTGCACCCCAGCGAGGGCCGCGTGCTGTTCGGCGGCGAGGACGTCAGCACCCTCGATCCCGCCCTCCTGCGCCGCCGCGTCGGCTATGTGTTCCAAGGCATCGGCCTTTTCCCGCATTTCTCGGTGGCCGAGAACATCGCCATCGGCCCGCGGCTGGCAGGCGAGAAGCTGCCGCCCGAGCGCATCGCCGAGCTGCTGGCGCTGGTCGATCTCGACCCTGCCTTCGCCAAGCGGATGCCGGACGCGCTTTCGGGTGGGCAGCGCCAGCGGGTCGGCGTCGCGCGGGCGCTGGCAGGCGGGCCCGAACTCCTCATCATGGACGAACCCTTCGGCGCGCTCGATCCCGTCACCCGCGATGCGCTGGGCCGCAAGGTGCGCGAGCTTCACGAACGCCTCGGGCTGACGACGGTGATGGTGACACATGACATGGCCGAGGCGTTGCTGCTGGCCGACCGCGTGCTGGTGATGGACAAAGGCACGCTCGTCGCCGACGAGACCCCGCGCGCGCTGCTCGCAGGCGCAGGTGGCACAGTGGCGCAGCGGCTGGTCAGCGTGCCGCGCGAACAGGCCGAGCGGCTCGCGGCGATGGAAGGCTCTGGGGAAGTGCACCGCTGATGGCGACAATCTGGGACATCCTCCCCGGCCTCGGCGACAAGCTGGCTGCGCACGTGGTGCTTTCGGCGAGTGCAATCGGGCTCGCGATGCTGATCGCCCTGCCGATGGCGGTGTGGGCGAGCCGTTCGGCGGTGGTGTCGCGGGTCGCTCTGAGCCTTGCGAGCCTTGTCCAGACCATCCCGGCACTCGCGCTGCTGGCGCTGTTTTTCCCGCTGCTACTGAGCCTGCGCGCGGTATTCGGCGATGGGCTGCCGACATTGGGCTTCCTCCCGGCGCTGATGGCGCTGACACTCTATGCGCTGCTGCCGATCCTGCGCAACGCGGTAACCGCGCAGGCCAATCTCGACGAGGGTGTGTTGGAGGCGGCTGACGGCGTCGGCATGACCAAGTGGCAGAAGCTTGTGCTGGTTGAAGCACCCCTGTCGGCGCCCTTCATCATGGCCGGTATCCGCACCGCGAGCGTCTGGACGATCGGCGCCGCGACGCTCGCCACCACGATCGGCCAGCCGAGCCTTGGCGACCCTATTTTCGCCGGGCTGCAAACCCAGAACTGGGCGCTGGTGCTCGCCGGGTGCTTTGCCAGCGCGGGGCTGGCGCTGGCGGCGGACAATCTGTTGTGGGTGATCGAAGTCGGGCTGGCAAAGCGGTCGCGCGCGATGACGTTTGGCGGGATGGCGGTGGTGGCTGCGGGCATCCTTGCGGCGCTGTGGGCACAAGGCACCGGAAGCGAGGAGCGCCGCATCATCATCGCCTCCAAGCCGTTCTCCGAACAATACATCCTTGCGCAGCTCATCGGTGCGCGGCTGGAGGCGGCGGGATACGCGGTCGAATATCGCGACGGTCTGGGGAGCGCGGTGGTCCACTCCGCGGTCGCCAGTTCGAGCATCGACATCGCGGTCGACTACACCGGCACGATCTGGACCAATTACCTTAAACGCACCGACAACCCGGGCCGCGAGGCGATGTATCAGACGATCCGCGACTGGGAAGCACGCGAAAACGGCGTGAAGGTGCTCGGCCGCCTCGGTTTCGAGAATGCCTATGCCTTCGCCATGCGCGGCGACCGGGCGCGGGCGCTCGGCATCACCTCGCTCGGCGATCTGGTCGGCAAGGCGCCGCAGCTCACCGTCGGCGGCGACCCCGAATTCTTCGAGCGGCCCGAATGGATCGCGGTGCGCGACGCTTACGGCCTGAGGTTCGGCAAGAGCCGGAACTTCGCGCCAACCTTCATGTACAACGCGCTCCAGTCCGGCGAGGCTGACGTGATCAGCGCCTACACCTCCGACGGGCGGATCGCGGCGGACAAGCTTGTGGTGCTCGCCGACCCTGAGGGCGCGCTGCCGAGCTATGACGCGATTCTGATGCTCTCGCCGCGCATCGCCGCGGACAAGGGCGTGATCGCCGCGCTCCAGCCGCTGATCGGCGCGATCAGTGTCGAAGCGATGCGCGAAGCAAACCTGGCGGTCGACCGCAAGGACGCCAAGAAGCAGACGCCCATGCAGGCGGCGGAGGGGTTGGCTAAGGCTGCCGGACTGTAGAGCATCACGCTGGATCGGTCGCAATGCGACAGCTCGCAGCGATGCGGTCGCAGGGCCTCAAATAGCAAAGCGGTAGGCCAACAAAAAAGCCGTGTGAGCGAGGAGATCGCACCCGCGCAGGCGGGTGCGAAAACTAGGACGCCCGCTTCCACTCCTGCGTCTCGCAGAACGGGCCGATGCAGCCCTTCACTTCGAGCACGGTCGCACTTTTGCGGCGGATTTCCGAGCGGTAGCTCTTGCCTTTCTTGGGGTCGTAGATCTCGCCGCGCCAAATATCGCCGTCCTGAGTAAAGGAGGACAGGATCGCGGTACCGATCAGCCGCCGGCTGCGCTTGGCGGCATCGGGATTGTTCACGTCGCGCTGGTTGTTGCCCTGCGGCTGGACGATCAGGAACTTCTCGATCGTGCCGCACAGCCGTTTGCCGCACGGTTTAATCGCGACAACCGCGTTCTTCTCGGCGGTGATCCAGCGCCCGGTGATCGGCTCGGCTGCGGCGAGCGGCGCGAGCGCGATGGCCCCCGCCAGCAGCACGGCTGCGCGTCTCATGTGGCCAGTCATAACATTTCCCCTGTTCGCAAAACTCATTCAAAGCCTACGCCGAACGGCCAGCGCCGCCCGCAGATCCCGAGCACCTTGAAGAGGGTGCCCATCTGGCTATCCTCGACCAGCCGGTCGCGCTGGCGCTGGATCTTGTCCTTTTCGCGCGGATTGCGGCGCTGCAGCGCCTCCATGCGCGTCTCGATGCCCATCTGGCGCAGCCATTCGCCCTGATACTGGAGACCCATCACGTCCGCGCCGTATTGCTCGACGACGTGCTTGAGCAGCTCGAAATCGACATGCGCGGTGAGATCGGCGTCGCCCGGATGCGCGAAGACATCGACCTTCTTGTGCGACTTCAGCGCCTGCAAGGTCGATCCCGATCGCAGCTCCATGTGGCCATAGTCGATGATTAGCGCCGCGCCGCCCTGTTCGCGCAGGCGCTGCGAAATCTCGGCCATCAGCGCGACTGACGCTGGGCTGGTCTCAATCATCGCGCCTTGCGCCGCCGTGACCCAGCTAGGCGGCACCAGGTGGTCCATCCGGTCCTTGCCGGCCATGAAGGTGAAGGCCTCGCCGTCGAGCCCGACCATCCGGTCGAACCACCCATCGGCCGAGCGCACCAGCTGGTGTGCCGGCAGCGCGTCGAAGAACTCGTTGGCGACGATCAGCATCGGCGCATCGTCGGGGAGGGTCGAAATATCGTGGTGGTGGTGGCAGCCGGGGAACGCCTCGCGCTGGATCGCGCGCAGGCTTGCCGAAGTCTCCACGAAGTGGATTTCGGGCGCGAATTCGTAACGTTTGGCGGCGGCGAGCGCGTCCTTCGCCAGCGTGCCGCGACCCGGGCCAAGCTCGACATAGTGGATGCGCTTGCGGCTGCCCATCCGCACCCACAGGTCGGCGAGCCACAGCCCGATCAGCTCGCCGAACATCTGGCTGATTTCCGGCGCGGTGATGAAGTCGCCCTGTTCGCCCAGGGGATCGCGGCTGGCGTAATAGCGCGCGTTGCTCTCGCCCATGTATTGCGCGAGGCTGACGGGTCCGGTCTCGCGGATCAGGCGCTTGAGGGTCGCGGGCACATCGACCTGCGCGCGGGCGAGGACTTCCGCTTCGAGCCGGGCCTGCTCTGCGGAAGCGGCTTGCCCGGCTTCGCGCTCGGCCTGTTCCTCGGCCGCGATGCGCGCTTCCTTTTCGGCGACGAGACGCGCGGCTTCGGCGGCGGCGGCTTGCTCGGCCTCGCGGCGGGCCTGCTCCTCCGCAGCGATTCGGGCGGATTGCTCGGCTTCGCGGCGAGCTTTTGCCTCGGCTTCGGCCTTGGCGCGGGCTTCGGCTTTCGCTCGTGCCTTGGCCTCCGCTTCGAGACGTGCCTTTTCTTCGGCTTCGGCTTTCGCCTTGGCTTCAGCTTGCGCCTTTGCCTTTGCTGCAGCTTGCGCCCTGGCTTTCGCTTCGGCCTCGGCCTTGGCGCGGGCTTCTGCTTCGGCTTTCAGCCGCGCCTCTTCCTGGGCGCGGGCGCGGGCCTCTGCCTCGGCTTTCGTGCGGGATTCCGCTTCGGCGCGAGCGCGCGCTTCGGCCTCCGCGCGGGCGCGCGCCTCAGCTTCGGCCTGCTTGCGGGCACGAGCCTGCGCTGCCGCCTGCTCGCGGGCCTCGCGCTCCGCCTTGGCGCGGGCCTCCGCCTCGGCCTTCTCGCGGGCGCGGGCTTCCTTCAGGGCCTGCGCGCGTTCGGCAGCTTCGGCTTTGGCGCGGGCGAGTTCTTCGGCCTTGGCAAGCGCGGCGGCCTTGGCGCGGGCGCGGGCTTCGATTCGCGCACGCTCTCGGGCCTGTTCGCGGTGCTGGGCTTCGGCGTGAGCGCGCGATTCGGCTTCCGCCCGGGCACGGGCCGCAGCTTCGGCACGCGCAACCTCTACCAGCAGGGCTGCTTCCTGCGCCGCGGCTTGTTTCGCGCCAGCCTCTTTCAGAGAGGGGCGCGGCTTGCTGTCGGTAACGTCTTCGGGGTCGATGAGCCTTAACGCGCTGCGCCAGACGCCCGGCCTCTCGAGGTTGCCGTCCTTCAGGCCGGCGCGGCCGTCCCCGCCGCCAGCGGTTTCTTCCGCAGCGCGTAGATCACGACAATCAATCCAGTCAGGATAAGCGGAATGGTCAGCCATTGCCCCATCGATAGCCCGGTCCGCATCGCAAAGTCAGCCAGTTGTTGATCTGGCTGGCGGAAAAATTCGTTGACGAAGCGCGCGATGCCCATGCCCAGCGTGAATACCCCGGCCAGCAGACCCGGGCGATAACGTGCGCGAGTGGTCCAGAACAGCAGCAACATGATGATGAGCAGCGCCAGCCCCTCGAGCCCGGCCTGGTAGAGCTGGCTCGGATGGCGCGGCAGGTCGCCCGCGCCGGGGAAGACCATGCCCCAAGGGACGGTGGTGACCTTGCCCCACAGCTCGCCGTTGACGAAGTTCGCCAGCCGCCCGAGCAGCATCCCCATCGGCACGCCGACCGAAACGTAGTCGACCACGCGGATGAAGTTCAGTTTGTCGCGCCACGCCACGTATCCCATCGCCGCCGTCACGCCCATCAACCCGCCATGGAAGCTCATCCCGCCCTCCCACAATCGCAGCAGTTTCCACGAGACGAAGCCGTCGCCCGAGAAATCGGTGAAAGCGCTGGGGATACCGGTCTCGCCGCCGGTATAGAACATCACATAGCCGAGCCGCCCGCCGAGAATCACGCCCAGCGTGCAGTAGAAGAACAGGTCGTCGGCATGGCGCTGCGCCATCGGCGCGCCGGGCTGCTTGAGCGCCACCGAAGTGTGCCAATAGGCGAAAATCACGCCGAGAAGGTAGGCCAGCGAGTAGAAGCGCAGGGTGAAGAAGCCGAGATCGAGACCCGGCTGCAGCCCTAGATCGGTCCAATAGATCGGAACGGCAGCGCCGCTTGCGGCAAGTAGTGACAGCACGGGGCGAACCTCTTATTGCGATGATATGCCGTATCGGCGGGCCCGAATTGGCCTCGTTCTGGACCTCGGCCGCGCTGGCGCTTCTGGCACAGTGCTCGGGGCAGGGAAAGAGGCACGGGGAACGCAGGACGGAATGGGTCAGTTCATCGCGACACGGGCAATCACCCGGCCGGACGCCGCAACAACGAGAGAGGAAATCACCGCATGCCCACCCAGCTGGACAATGCGCTTGAAGGCATCATGGGCGCGCTCACCGCGTCCGATCAACCCTTTGCCACCGTGCCCTTTACCCGCGATGGCATCACGATGCCGGTCTTCGCAGGCGCGCCGCCGACACTCGCGCATTATTTCGCGCACTTCGCAAACCAGAACAAGGATCTGCCCTTCCTGGTCGATGGCGACATCCGGCTGACTTTCGGTGAGGCTTATGCCGCTGCGACCTGCGTGACGGAAGGCCTGGTGCAGAACCACGGGGTTCAGAAGGGTGACCGCATCGCGATTGCCGCGCGCAATTCGGCCAACTGGATGATCGCCTACATGGGTGTCATCATGGCCGGCGGCTGCGCGACGCTGCTCAACGGCTTCTCCAGCGGAGACGAGCTCGCCTATGCGCTTGATCTGGCCGAAGCCAAGCTGTTGCTCGCCGACGAGGGCCGCGCGGCGCGTCTGGATGGCCATTCGCATGACGCCAAGATCGTGCTGTTCAGCCACGGCAACGCGCCGTCCGAAGGCCTCGCCAACACCTGGGCGCTGCCGCAGGGCACCAGCGCGGCGATGGCGCTGCTCGGTACGCTCGGGCCGGATGATCTCGCCACGATCCTCTTCACCTCGGGTTCGACCGGCAAGTCGAAGGGCGCATGGTCGGATCACCGCGGCGTGGTCCACGGCGTGATGAACTACGTCGCCCAGAGCGCGATGGCTAAGGTCCATGTCGAAAGCGTCGATGGACCGATGACCGCTCAGCCCTGCGCGCTGGTCGCCGTGCCGCTGTTCCACGTGACGGGCGAGGTACCGCTGTTCCTCCAGAGCTTCGCGATCGCGCGCAAGCTGGTGCTGATGCCCAAGTGGGACGCCGGCCTCGCGATCCGGCTGATGGCACAAGAGCGCGTCTCCTACTTCGTCGGCGTGCCGCTGATGAGCTACGAGATCGCGGGCCACCCCGACCGCGAGAAATACGACCTGTCGGCCTGCAAGAGCTTCGCAGCCGGAGGCGCGCCGCGCCCGGTCGAGCACGTCACCCGCATCAAGGAAGCCTTCCCCGGCAGCTTCCCGCTGCTCGGCTATGGTCTGACCGAAACCAATGCGGTCGGCTGCGGCAACTTCAACGAGAACTACCTCGCCAAGCCCGGCTCCACCGGCCGCGCCAGCAAGCCGATGGTCGATCTAACCATCCTCGACGATATGGGCAACGCACTGGCGCAGGGCCAAGTGGGCGAGGTGTGCATCCGCACGGTCGCCAATTTCCGCGGCTACTGGAAGAACGAGGAGGCTACCAAGGCCGCCTTCACCGACACCGGCTACTTCCGCACCGGCGATCTCGGCTATCTCGATGCCGACGACTACCTGTTCATCGTCGACCGCAAGAAGGACATCATCATCCGCGGCGGCGAGAACATCTCGTGCATCGAGGTCGAGGACGCGATTTACGCGCATGACGACGTGGGCGAATGTTCGGTGTTCGGCCTGCCGGACGAGCGGATGGGCGAAGTGCCGGCGGCGGTGTTCAGGATGAAGGAGGGCCGCCCGGCCGTGACCCTGGCGCAGCTGCGCGCCTTCCTGCTGGAACGGATCGCGCCCTTCAAGGTGCCGCTTGAACACCAGATCTGGCTTGTCGAGGATGCCCTGCCGCGGCTCGGCACGCAGAAGATCGACAAGCGCACCGTCAAGGCCCAGTACCTCGCACAAGCTGGCGCCGCGTGAGCCGCCCATGAGCCGCCCCGAATGAGCCTCCCCGAATGAGCC
>JBBRUU010000115.1:0-8987 GCA_038247515.1 Sphingomonadales bacterium | reverse complement strand
GATCTTCCCGTTCTGGGCCTTGATGTTAAGGTTGACGGTGAACTGGTCGAGCGCGGTTTCCTTCTTGTTGCCGCCAGCTTCCTTGGTCTGCGCAGGCTCATCGGGCTTGTCGGTGCCCTGAGGGCCTTTGTTGCCCTCGATCTGGCGGCCGCCCTTGCCGATGCCGTGGCTGATGAAGCTCACCGCATCCAGGCGGCTCATGTCCTGCTGCTGGAGGAAGTAGACCGCGTAGCTATCACGCTCGGAGAACAGCGCGACCAGCACGTTGGCGCCGGTGACGGTGTCCTTGCCCGAGGACTGGACGTGCAGGATCGCGCGCTGGATCACCCGCTGGAACCCGGCGGTGGGCTGCGGATCGGCGCCATCCTCGGTCTTAAGCGATTGGTATTCCTGATCAAGATACTGCTTCACGACTTCGCTAAGCTCAGCGACATCGACCCCGCAGGCGCCCATCACGGCCGCGCCGTCCTCGTCGTCGATCAGCGCCAGCAACAGGTGTTCGAGCGTGGCATATTCGTGCCGCCTCTCAGACGCATTGCCGAGCGCGTTGTGCAGCGTGCGTTCGAGATTCTGGGCGAAGCTGGGCATGGGAGAGGCCTTTTGCGGGGATGGATGCTCGGGGCTAGGGAGCGGAGGAAGCCATGTTCAAGAAATATGGGGCGAGGCGCCGGAATTGCGACTCCCCCCATGCAGTTACGATGTGGTGTGCAGTTACGATGTGGTTTGCCGCCCGGATCATGAATCGCCCCGGCCGAACAGCGAATCGGCGGCAGTGCGGTGGGCCGCGGCCGTGTCGCGGTGGGCGGCCGTGCGGGCGATCTCGGCGGTCAGGAGCGCGATCCGCTCGTCCAGCTCAGCCTGCGAATAGGGTCCAAGGTCCTCGCCCGCGAGGCGACTCGCCGCGTCTCCGCTGGGGCGTGGGCGATCGGGTTCTTCCATTACCTTGCAGCATCTCCCCCAAGCGGCTTGCTGTCAATCGGCGAGACGGTTATTCGCAGGCCAACGTTGGTTAATGGGTTGCATCGGGGAAAAACGACAATGATCGCAAGCACCGGGGTGCAATTGCCCGATACGATGCAATCGATCGGCTTTAATGCGCCGGGCGGGCCGGAGGTGCTGCGGGTCCAGACTTCGCCCCTGCCGCGCCTGCGTCCCGATGACGTGCTGATCCGCGTCGCCTTTGCCGGGGTCAACCGCCCCGATTGCTTGCAGCGCGCCGGGATGTATCCGGCGCCCAAGGGCGCATCTGCGTTGCTGGGGCTGGAGGTTTCGGGCGAGATCGTTGCGGTCGGCAACGAAGTCCCGCGCGAAATGATCGGGCAACTGGTCGCTGCGCTCGCCCCCGGCGGGGGTTATGCCGAATATTGCGCCGCGCATTGGCAACACTGCCTGCCTGTCCCTGAAGGGATGCTGATGGCCGAGGCTGCAGCGGTGCCTGAAACCCTGTTCACCGTCTGGCACAACCTGTTTGAGCGCGGCCTTGCACGTGACGGCGAAACCGTGCTGGTCCACGGCGGCACCAGCGGCATCGGGACGATGGCGATCATGCTCGCCAAGGCGTTCGGGATGACCGTGATCGTGACCTGCGGCGACGCGGCCAAATGTGCCGCTGCGACCCGCATCGGGGCGAATCTGGCTATCAATTACCGCGAGACCGATTTCGTGGAAGCGGTGCTGGCGCAAACGGAGGGCAAGGGCGCGAATATCGTGCTCGACATGGTTTCGGGCGATTATGTCGCGCGCAACCTGAAGTGCCTTGCCGAGGATGGCCGCCATATCACCATCGCGGTGCTTGGCGGGGCCAAGGCCGACATCAATATGGCGCTGGTGATGATGAAGCGCCTGACGCTGACCGGATCGACCCTTCGCCCGCGTTCCGACAACTTCAAGTCCGCGCTCGCCGACGAGATCGCCGACAATGCCTGGCCGCTGTTTGCAGGCGGCGAGCTATCGCCGGTCATGGATATGACCTTCCCCCTCGCGCAGGCCGCCGCCGCCCACGCGCGGATGGAAGCAGGCGAGCATGTCGGCAAGATCGTGCTGGAGGTAGCCGGGGGCTAGGACAATGGCTGAGGCGCTGATCCTTCACGAGGATCCCCGCAGCGGGAATTGTTACAAGATCAGGCTCACCGCCGCGCTGCTCGGCCTGCCGCTCGCCTTGCGTGCCTATGACATCATGAAAGGTGAGACCCGGACGCCGGAGTTTCTTGCCACGTTGAACGCCAACGGGCGCATCCCGGTGTTGCAGATCGGGGCGGGGGCCAAAGGATTGGGGGCCAAAGGGATTGGGGACGCGCGCTTCCTGCCCGAGAGCAGCGCCGCCTGCTGGTATCTTGCGCACGGGAGCCATCTCATCCCGGAGGACCGCTTCGCGCAGGCCGACATGCTGCGCTGGATGTTCTTCGAGCAGTACAACCATGAACCCAACGTCGCCACGCTGCGCTTCTGGCTGCGCTTCGTGGGCGACGCAAACCTTTCGGCCGAACAGCGCGCGCAGGTCATGCCCAAGCGCCTCGCCGGCTGCGCGGCGCTGCGTCTGATGGATAGCCATCTTGCCGCCAATGCCTTTTTCTGCGGCGACGCGCCCACGCTCGCCGACATTGCCCTGTTCGGCTACACGCACGTCGCAGACGAGGGCGGCTTTGGCCTTGGCGACTATCCTCACGTGCAGGCGTGGATCGCGCTGGTGCAGGCGCTCCCCGCATATGTTCCTATGGATTCATCCCTTTGAATTGACGCGAAACCGTCACAGCTCTGAGAGTCGGGTGTAACAATTGCCTGCCAAAGGGGAGCCCAGCGCCACACGACAGGCAAGGGATTTCCCATGACGAGTGCTGACCTCACCGACCTTATTGGCGACAACATCGCCAGCTTCCCGCTCAGCGCGCACCGCCTTGCTGATTGGGAGGGGCCCGAGCCCGAAGGGAACGCCCGCCGCTCCTATCGCACGATCTGGATCAGCGACGTCCACCTCGGCACCAAGGGCTGCAATGCCGATATGCTGATCGACTTCCTCGACAATGTCGACAGCGAGACCATGTACCTGGTCGGCGACATCATCGACGGCTGGCGGCTTCAGCGGAAGTTCTACTGGCCGGCCGCGCACAACGACATCGTGTGGCGCATCATGAAGCGCGCACGCCGCGGCACGCGGGTGGTCTATATCCCGGGCAACCATGACGAGATGTTCCGCCAGTTCACCGGCATGAACTTCGGCGGGATCGAAATCCGCCGCGCGGCCTTCCACGACACTGCGGACGGGCGGCGGTTGATGGTGCTGCACGGCGACGAGTTCGATGCGGTGATGCTCTCGCACCGCTGGCTCGCCTTCGTCGGCGACGGTGCCTACCACCTGATGATGAAATTGAACCTCGTGGTGAACCGCGTCCGCCGGTGGCTGGGCAAGCCCTATTGGTCGCTCTCCAAGGCGGCCAAGCACAAGGTCAAGAACGCGGCCGCGTTCATCGGCAAGTACGAGGAAGTCGTCGCCCGCGCGGCCGGTGAGCGCGGGGTCGACGGGGTGGTGTGCGGGCACATCCACACCGCCGAGTTCCGGATGTTCGAGCATCACGGCCGGCCCATCGAATACTGGAACGACGGCGACTGGGTGGAGGGCTGCAACGCGCTGGTCGAGCACCACGACGGGCGGATGGAGATCCTCCACTGGCCCGAAGAGATGCAGCGGCGCCTCGCAGAACAAGCGATGGGCGAGGCGGCGGGCGACAGCGAAGAACCGCGCGAGGCCGCGTGAATTGACCTTAATCCCGATCGACACTGCGGCGGTCATCCCCGCCGGGCCACTCCCGGCATCCATAGCAATCATTACTGACGCCTGGCACCCGCAGACCAACGGGGTGGTGCGCACGCTCTCGACCACCTGCGAGGTGCTGCGCGGCTGGGGCCACGAGGTGACAGTGATCTCGCCCGAAGGCTACCCCTCGCTGCCTGCGCCGACCTATCCCGAGATCCGCCTGGCGCTCACCGCGCCTGGCGCGGTTGGACGCCAGCTTGCGCGGATCGCGCCGGCCGCCGTGCATATCGCCACCGAAGGCCCACTGGGCCTCGCCGCGCGGCGCTATTGCCTACGCCGCAAGGTGCCCTTCACTACCGCCTATCACACCCAGTTCCCCGACTACCTCGCGCGCCGCACCGGGCTGCCCGCCAAGGTCTTCTGGCCTTACATCCGCTGGTTCCACCGTCCGGCCGAGCGGATCATGGTCGCGACCGAGACGATCCGCGCGCAGCTGCGTGAGCAGGGCCTGACCAAGCTCACCCACTGGAGCCGCGGTGTCGACCTTGCGTGCTTCTCTCCGCAAGCACCCCCGCCGCCCGAATATGCCGGCATCGAAGGCCCGATCCTGCTCTATGTCGGGCGCGTCGCGGTCGAAAAGAACATCGAGGCGTTTCTCGCCTGTCCCTATCCCGGCACCAAGGTGGTGGTCGGCGACGGCCCGGCGCGCGCCGCCTTGCAGGTAAAGTTTCCGGGCGCGCTGTTCTTCGGCAAGCGGAGCGGGGCGGACCTTGCGGGCTGCTATGCGGGCGCCGACGTGTTCGTCTTTCCCAGCCGCACCGACACCTTCGGCCTGGTGATGATCGAAGCGCTCGCCTGCGGCACCCCGGTTGCCGCGTACCCGGTTGCCGGGCCGGTCGACATTCTGACAGACGCGGTGGGCGCGATGTCGCAGGATCTTGCCCGGGCGATCGACGCCGCCCGCTACTGCGACCGCGGCGCGTGTTCGCAATACGCTTCCGGCTTCAGCTGGGAGGCGGCGACCCGCCAGTTCCTGTCAGGGCTGGTGGCGCTTGAGGAGGACGAAGCCGTCTCGTTGGGAGCTGCCCTCGCGTATTGATTTGCGGCCGTGCTGACCCGCGATGCAGGCGGGGCGAGCATGCTGATGCAAGGTTCGCTTGCCGTTTTGCGCGCATTCGCCTAATGACCACTCCAATGTGGCCGCTCCGAAAGGGGCGGCCCTTCTACTTTCAACGGAGATTTCCCCATGTCGACCAAGGATCAGCCCAAGCCGCTGATGCCGCATGCCACCGCGACCTGGCTGGTGGACAACACCGCGCTCGCCTTCGAGCAGATCGCCGAGTTCTGCGGGCTGCACATCCTCGAAGTGCAGGCGATGGCCGACGATCTGGCGAGCAGCAAGTTCACCGGGCGCGATCCGGTGCACGCGGGCGAGCTGACGCAGGGCGAGATCGAGCTGGGTCAGGCAGATGAGACTTACTCGCTCAAGATGCACAAGGCGCCGGTCGAAGTGACCCGCACCAAGGGCCCGCGCTACACGCCGGTGTCCAGGCGTCAGGACAAGCCCGATGGCATCGCCTGGGTCCTGCGCAACCACCCCGAAGTGTCGGACGTGCAGATCGGCAAGCTGATCGGCACCACCCGCAACACCATCGGCGCGCTGCGCGACCGGACGCACTGGAACATCTCGAACATCCAGCCCAAGGACCCTGTGACGCTGGGCCTGTGCTCGCAGCGCGAGCTTGATGCGATGGTCGCCAAGGCCGCCAAGCGCGCCGGAATCGTCGAGGACGTCGATGCGCCCGTTCGCAGCGACCGCGTTGATCGCGAAAATCTGATCGCGGAACTGCGCGCCGAACGTGACGCCAACGTCCAGGCCGCTGGCAAGGTCGCGCAGGAAGCCGAAGCCGAAGCCTGGCTCGCCGCGCGCCGCGCCGCCGAGGCGGCCGAACAGAAGATTGATCCCGAGAGCGGATTCATTCGATAATTCGCTGATCCCCCGCCCCGGGTCAGGCCCGGGGCCCAGCTTTTCTGGCGCCGCGCTTAGGCAAAAATGAAGTGAGCCGGACCCCGGATCAAGTCCGGGGCGGGGACGCGTTCGAAGCAGCGCGGAAACCCCCGCGCGCGCTTGCGCCCCCTGACTTTCGCTTGTGCGCCGCGCGAATGTCAGCCACAAAATTGACATGACTGTCAGTAACGCCGCCTATAATCACCCCGTTCCGCTAGACACGCAGTTCAAGGCGATGAGCCTGCCCGCGATGTTCGAGCGCACCTTGCGCAAGAACCCGGAAGCGCCGTTCCTGCACTTCCTCGGGCGGACCTACACCTACCGTGACATCTACGCGCAGGCGCAGGCCTTTGCGGCTGGGCTCACCGAGGCAGGTATCGCCAAGGGCGACCGCGTCGGCCTGTTCCTCCCCAATGTCCCGATCTACGCCGCCGCCTATTACGGGGCGATGATGGCGGGCGCGGTGGTGGTGAACTTCTCGCCGCTCTACTCGGTCGATGAGCTGAACTGGCAGGTCGGCGACAGCGGCACGCGGGTGCTGGTGACGCTGGATGTGCCCGAACTCTACAAGAACGCGGCCAAGGTGCTGGAGGCTTCCGCGCTCGAGACGCTGGTGGTGGGCAGCCTTGCCGACATGCTGCCGTGGTACAAGGGCGCCGCGCTCAAGCTCCTGAAGCGCAGCCAGATCGCCGCTGTCGCCTATGGCGCAAACGTGCGCAGCTGGGCCGACATGACACCTCGCGTGGGCGCCTTCACGCCTGTGGGCGTCACCGCGCAAGACCTCGCGTTGTTGCAATATACCGGCGGCACCACCGGGCGGCCCAAGGGCGCGATGCTCGGGCATGACCAGCTGTCGGTGAACGCCCAGCAGGTCGCCGCGATCAACCCCTTCGGCAACGCCAGCGATGAAGTGTTCATGGGCGCGCTGCCGTTCTTCCACGTCTTCGCCAACACCGCGCTGCTCAATCACGCGATGAGCACCGGCGCGTCGATCGCGATGGTGCCGCGTTTCGAGACCAAGCAGGTGCTGGCAACCATTCAGCGCTATCGTTGCACTGGCTTTCCGGGCGTGCCGACGATGTTTCAGGCGATGCTCGACCATCCCGATCTCGCCAAGACCGACCTTTCGAGCCTGAAGGTCTGTATCTCCGGCGGCGCGCCGATGCCCGGCCCGGTCCACGAGCGGTTCGAGGCGGTCACTGGCGTGCGGCTGGTCGAAGGCTACGGCCTGACCGAAAGCGCGGGCGTGGTCTCGGCCAACCCCTACCAAGGCACCCGCAAGCGCGGCACCATCGGACAATTGGTTCCGGGGACGCAGGTGATCCTGCTCGACAAGGAACACCCCGAACACTTGGCGCCCGAAGGCGAGCCCGGCGAACTTGCGGTGCACGGCCCGCAGGTGATGCGCGGTTACTGGAACCGGCCCGAGAGCGACGCCGAGACTTTCGTGGAGCGCGGCGGCAAGCGCTACCTGCGCACCGGTGATGTCGCCCGGATCGATGCGGACGGCTTCCTCGAAATCGTCGACCGCATCAAGGACATGATCGCGGTGGGCGGCTTCAAGGTCTTCCCGAGCGTGGTCGAAGACGTGATCCTCGAAAACCCTGCGGTGAAGGAGGCGCTGGTGATCGGCGTGCCGGAAGAATACCACGGTGAGGTTCCGCGCGCCTATGTCACTTTGAACGACGGCGCGTCCGCCACCGGCGAGGAGCTGGCGGCGTGGCTCAACGCCAAGGTCGGCAAGCACGAGCGGGTCGATGCTGTGGTGGTGCGCGAAAGCCTGCCCAAGACGATGATCGGCAAGCTCGACAGGAAGACATTGCGGGCCGAGGTGCTGTGAAAGGCCGCAGGTTCCAGGACCCCCTCCAGCGCGCGCTAGACCCCCGCTAGACCCCTTCCAGACCCGCTCCAGACGCGTTTAGAACCCTTGCAGCCCCGGTGCTGCAAGGGTGTTTCACGTGAAACATTGCATTTTGGGGGGCTTTTACTCTGCCGCCTCGATGCGGGCGGTCGGCACGGCCTTGACGGCTTGGCGTGCATTGGGAGCAAAGCGGCCGTCCACTTCTGCGCCTTGCTCGATGGTCAGCGCATCGTAGTGGACATCGCCCTCGATGCGGGCGGTCTTGAGGATCACCAGCTCGCGGGCGGTGATCGAACCGGTCACGCTGCCGGCCAGACGCGCGATCTCGGCCACAACGGCGCCGCTGATGCTGCTTTTCTCGCCCTGAACAAGGCTGGCGCACTTGATGTCGCCCTCGATCGTGCCGTCGATATGCAGGTCGGCAGTGGCGCTGACATTGCCCTTGATCGTCACATCGGCACCGATCACCGAAAAGGTCGAACCCGAGGCCATCATGCTGCTCCTGTTAGCGGGCCGTGCGATCGGCGCGGAGCCCGGTTCCGGTTCGGCGGACTTCCTTGAGAACATCGGGGGCAGCCTCCAGAAACGGGCGCGGATTGACCGCGCGGTCATTGATGCGAACTTCGAAATGCAGGTGCGGACCCGTCGAGCGCCCGGTGCTGCCGAGCCCGCCAATGGTGATCCCGGCGGCGACCTGTTGGCCCACCTTGACGCCGATCCGCGACAAGTGTGCGTAGCGGGTCAACATCCCGTTACCATGCGTGATCTCGATGGCGTTGCCATAGCCGGACTTCTGCCCGGCAAAGCTCACCCGGCCACCGGCAGCGGCGAAGATCGGCGAGCCGATCGCGCCCTTGAAATCGATGCCGGCATGCATCGCGCCGCGTCCGTTGAAGGGATCGCGGCGATAGCCGAAGCCTGAGGTGATCGCCCGCACGCTGGCGGGGACGACCTGCGGGATGCCGTCGAGCGCGCGTTCGAGCACGGTCATGCGGGCAAGGCTGAGGCCGAGTCGCTCGAAGCGCGGGTCGATATTGTCGGTGGCAGCCAGTGCCTCGAAGGGACCGCCCATCGCCTGCTGCGCAGCGCGGCTCATGGATTGGGGATCAAGGTTCAATTTGCGCATCGCGGTTTCGGCGCGCCTGGCGCGGGCGTCGGCGAAGCGGGTGAGGCGCTCGACAAAGGCGAGCTGGCGGGCCTCCATCTCGGCAAGGCCGCGCGCCTGCGGGATAAGGGCGCCGACCTTGTCGACGGTCTTGCCGGCTTCGGCGGTGGAATCGGTCACGGTGCCGCTTTCCGCGCCTTCCTTGACCATGTCCTCGGGCAGCATCCGCGCCATTTCGTCGAGGAAATCCTGCCGCTGCTTC
>JBBRUU010000114.1:0-9023 GCA_038247515.1 Sphingomonadales bacterium | reverse complement strand
TTCCGGCGTGGTTGCCACGATCGGCCCCGTGCCCTGTGGATGTGACGCATGACCTGACCCGAGCCGAACGACATGTCTGGCTGGTCTTCTGCGACACTGCCGGCCTCGGAGCGGGTTGCGCGGCACGGCTTCGTGAAGCCGGGCACACGGTGTTCGAGGTCCGTGCGGGCGACAGATTCGTGCAGACCGGCGAGATGAGTTATTCGCTGGCACCCGAGCGTGGTCGCGAAGGATACGACCTGCTCTTAGCCAGCCTCGTCCAGCGCGGGATCACGCCCGACCGCATCGCGCATTTCTGGCTGGTGACGCGCGAGGAAGAGTTCCGTCCAGGATCGAGCTTCTTCCACCGTAACATTGAACAGGGCTTTTACAGCCTCATGTTCCTCGCCCAAGCGATCAGCGAGGAGGATCTTCCCTCACCCATCCAGATCACGGTCGCAACCAGTGGCGCGGTTCAGGTGCGCGATGAAGCTCTCCCTTATCCTGAAAAGGCCACCGTGGCCGGCCCAGCGCGCGTGATACCTCGGGAATTGCCGGGCGTAACCTGTCGCACGATCGACGTGACCTTGCCCCCCCCGCAACGCGGCTGGCGGCGGGGCGGAGGCGAGGCCGACCTTATCGATGGTTTCGTGTCTTTGCTTCTGGAAGAGATGCTGGCCGAACCCGGGAACTCCGACGCCGCCTTGCGCGGCGGACGGCGCTACGAACTGGGCACCCGCGCCGTGCCGCTCGAACCGACCGAGACCTCGGTCGAAGCCGCGCCGGAAGGCGGGGTGTGGTTTATCACCGGTGGCTTTGGCGGCATCGGCCTCAGCGTTGGCGAGAGACTGGCGCGCGAGACCGGTGCGAAACTCGTTCTGGCGTCCCGATCGCCCCTTCCGGACCGATCCGAATGGGACCGCATGCTCCGCGACCGGCCGCCCCATGACGAAACCGCCCGCCGGATCGAAGCGGTGAGACGGCTGGAAGCGGCGGGCGCCGACGTCATGGTCGCGGCCGCCGATGTCTGCAACGTGTCGCAGATGCGGTCTGCCATCGCAGCGGCCACCGAGCGGTTCGGACCGATTCATGGCGTGATCCATGCGGCTGGCGCAGTCGACGATGCGCCGCTGCTGACCAAGGACGTCAGTTCGGTCGAAAACGTGTTCTCGGCCAAGATCCACGGCACCCAGGTTCTCGATGGTGTGTTTCCGGACGGGTCGGTCAGGCAGATGGTGCTGTTTTCCTCGACCAGCACGATCACCGCGCCGGCTGGTCAGATCGACTATGTTGCCGCGAACGAATACCTCAACGCCTATGCCAAGGCCCGCACCGGCGATGCCACGCGCGTGGTCGCGATCAATTGGGGTATCTGGAAGGATGTCGGCATGGCCGCCAAGGCTATGGCCGAGCGCCAGGGCGACGTGCCGCAATTCGCGCCGCGCCCGGTCGACCTCCCGCTTCTCGATGAAACGACGTTCGATGCGGCTGGGAACCGGGTCTTCACGGCCACTTACACGCCCTCAGAGCGTTGGATCCTTGACGAGCACCGCACCATCGACGGCACGGCCCTTCTGCCGGGCACCGGGTATATCGAACTGATCGCCGAGGCGTTGCGCGGAAATGGCGAAACCGGACCGTTCGAGATCAGCGATCTGTACTTCTTCTCGCCGTTGCAAGTCGATGATGGCACGAAGCGCGACATCCGCGTGAGCTTGGTGCGCCGCGACGCAGGGTACCGTGTCGAGATCGGCAGCGCCGTCACAGTCGATGGCCGCACCGGCTATCATCTGAACGCCCAGGCGAGCCTGGCGCTTGGCCATGTCCCTGCTCCGGCGCGGATCGAACTCGACGCGCTTTCGGAGCGAATGGCCCCCGCCGAACGTGCGTGCAGCAACGAGACCCTTCGCTCGCTGCAGGAAGCGAATCTGGCCTTCGGGCCGCGCTGGCGGGTGATCCGCAGCATGGCCTATGGACAGGGTGAGGGGCTGGCCGAATTGTCCTTGCCGCAAGAATTCGAGCGCGACCTCGAGGCAGGCGTAGTTCTGCACCCCGCGCTTCTGGACCTGGCGACGGGCTGGGCGATGGACCTGGTCGAAGGGTATGACCCCGCACATCTCTGGGTGCCGGTGTCATATGGATCGATCCTGGTCCACCGTCCGCTGCCAGCCGTGATTCGCAGTTGGGTTCGGATCGCATCCGAGGGATCGACAGGCGGCTTCGCGTCCTTCGACGTCACGCTTATGGATACCGACGGCCAGATCGTCATGGAGATCCGCGACTTCTCGATCCACCGCATGGAAAGCACCGCCACCCTGCGGTCCGGTGCCACCGACCTGCGCAACGTCGTCTTCCTTGACCAGCCCAAGGTCAATCACCACGAGTTGTCACCTGCCGAGGAACGGCTTGCTCACAACCTCACCCAAGGCATTGCACCCGAAGAGGGGGCTGAGGCCTTCCGGCGCGCTCTGGCGCAGTCGCAGGCGCAGATCGTGGTCTCGTCTCTTGATCTCCGCGCCCTGAAACTGCAGGTGGAGGCGCAGGCACAATCCAATCGCTCAATCGGCGAGAGCTTTGAGCGGCCCGATATCGAGAGCGACTATGTGGCGCCGCGCAACGATATAGAACGGACGTTGGCCGGTTTCTGGCAGGACCTGCTCGGACTGGAGACGGTGGGCGTCGAAGACAGTTTCTTCGATCTCGGAGGGCATTCCCTGATCGCTGTCCGGCTGTTCGCAATGATCAAGAAGACCTACCGGGTCGAGTTTCCGATCTCCGTCCTCTTCGAGACGCCCACCGTGGCCAGCATTGCCGCGCTCATCGCGAGCCGGATTGGCCTCGACGACAGCGCCACCGGCCAGGACGACCTTCCCCCAGAACCGCGAGCTCGGACCGCGGCGGTGCAACGCCGGTTCACCCATCTTGTGCCGATGCATAGTGGCGAGGGCGGACAGCGCACGCCGTTCTTCCTAGTTGCCGGGATGTTCGGCAATGTCCTCAATCTGCGTCATCTGGCCAACCTTATCGGTGCGGACAGGCCGTTCTACGGGCTGCAGGCGCGCGGGCTCTACGGCGATGACAAACCCCATGAAACGCTGAGCGAAGCGGCGACGGATTACATCGCCGAGATCCGGCAGATTCAGCCGAGCGGACCCTACTTTGTCGGCGGGTTCTCAGGTGGTGGATTGACGGCCTATGAGATAGCCCACCAGCTGGAAGCTGCGGGAGAAAAAGTCGGCCTGGTGGTGATGCTAGACACACCACTGCCGCTGCCGCCGAAGCTTTCCAGAATCGACAAGGCGCTGATAAAGGTTGGTGAATTCCGTGAAAAGGGGTTCAGCTACGCAACCGAATGGGTCAAGGCCCGGTACGCGTGGGAGATGCAGCGCTTCCAACCGGGGGAAGACGCGGCACCGGAGGAGGCGATGTTCCACAACAAGGCGATCGAGGCAGCCTTCCTCAATGCCCTCCCTCGCCATGTCCTCAAACCGTGGGACGGCAACCTGGTGCTGTTCCGCCCGCCACTGGACCGGCGCTGGAAGGTCTCGGGCGGTCGCTACGTCAGCACCGCAAAAGAATATGTCTTCGAGGACAACGAATGGGGCGAATGGGCGGGCAATCTGACCGTGATCGAGGTGTCGGGCGACCACGATTCGATGGTTTTGGAGCCCAATGTCCGGGTCCTCGCGGCCGAGATGAAGCGCTGCATCGAAAAGGCAGAGCTGCATTCGGCGCGGCCGATCCAATTTTCCCAGGCCGCAGAGTGACGTGATGGCCGAGCCGCGTATCCTTGTCGTCCTTCTGAATTATCGCACTGCCGGCATGACGCTGTACGCAGCCGAGGCGGCCCTGCGTGAAATGGACGCGCTCGATGCCGAATTGGTCATCGTCGATAATGATTCCGGTGACGGATCGTTTGAGATGCTGAGCGAGGCCGCACGACAGCGTGGATGGGGGGATCAGGGCAAGGTCAGGGTGGTCGCGTCCGACCGCAACGGCGGATATGGTGCAGGCAACAATTTTGGCATTCGGCAGAACATGTCGGACAGCACCAAGCCCGACTATATCTATTGCCTGAATTCCGACGCCTTCCCCGATCGCGGCGCGATCCGGGCGCTGCTTGAGGTGCTGGAGTCCGACAACAAGCTCGGTCTGGCCGGAAGCTATATCAAGGGCCCGGATGGTGACCCGCATCACACGGCTTTTAGGTTTCCATCGATCGCCGGCGAGTTCGAAGGTGCCGCGCGTACTGGGCTGATCAGCCGGCTCTTGAGGAACGCGATCGTGCCGCTGCCTTTGCCTGAGCGCACCGTTCCGGTCGATTGGCTGGCCGGCGCAAGCGTGATGATACGCCGATTGATGCTCGACGAGATCGGGTCTTTCGATGAGACTTTCTTTCTCTATTTCGAGGAAACCGATCTGTGCCGCAGGGCCCGTCTTGCGGGCTACCGGACCATGTATGTGCGCGAAAGCGAGGTCACACATATCGGCTCGGTTTCGACCGGGATGAAGGCGTGGGGCCGCACGCCGACATATTGGTTCGACTCCCGCCGCTACTACTTCGTCAAGAACCACGGACGCGCCTATGAAACCGCCGCCACGCTTGCACATGTCGCGGGGGCACTGATCTGGCGCCTGCGCTGTTTGATCTCGGGCCGCAAACCACATATGCCTGCGCATTTTCTGCGCGATCTGATCCAACACAGGTTCAGCCGCCCAAAACCAAACAACCCTCCTGCCCCTTCAATTTTGCCCCGGGCTAGTATTGTCGACTGAGCGGACATCGCTACGAAGGATTTCGCAATGAAAAAATTCTCCTCGATCCTGATCGGCAATGAATCATTGCTTGTGCAATGCGGTCAAATTCTTCTCGAGCGCGGGCACACCATAAGCGCTGTGGTCACGCGCACACCAATGATCGCGGATTGGGCCAGGGAAAACGGGATCCGGGTCGAACAACCCGGCAGAAGTCTCGCGCTGCGCCTTGGTCACGTCACGGTGGACTGGCTGTTCAGCATCGCGAACCTCTCGGTGATACCCGAAGACGTTCTTGCCCTCGCCAGCAGCGGGGCAATCAATTTCCATGATGGGCCGTTGCCCGCCTATGCGGGCCTCAATGCACCGGTTTGGGCACTTCTCAACGGCGAGCGCGAGCATGGCATCACCTGGCACATGATCACCCAAGAGGTGGATGCCGGTGAGATCGTGATGCGGCAGGCCATTGCGATCGACGCAGATGAGACAGCCTTCACCCTCAACGCGAAATGCTTTGCCGCCGCGATCGAAAGCTTCGGCCCCCTCGTCGAGAAACTGGAAGCCGACAGCCTTGCCACGGAAGCCCAGGATTTCAGCGCTCGTACGATCTTTGCGCGCGCGGATCGCCCGCATGCTGCGGGTCGAGTTGATTTCAACTGGACCGCCGACCGCCTTGCTGCCTTTGTCCGCGCGCTGGATCACGGCGATTACCTCAACCCGCTCACCACGCCCAAGGTGGACCTCGGCAGCCTCGTGGCCAGCATCCGAACGGCCGTGCCCGAAGCCGGTGGTGAGGCTGCCCCGGGAACCGTACTTGCGGTCGGCAACGACAATATCCTAGTCGCCACAGCCGAGGGGAGCGTCAGATTGTCGGGGCTGACCGATGCGACCGGCACGCCCATTGATCCGGCCCAGTACACCAAGGCAGGCGCCACGCTTGCGGGGATGGACAACGCGGATCGTCTGAACGCAGCCCTCGCGCAGGCAACTCCGCGCGAAAACACCGTGCGGGCCCTGCTTGCCGATCCGGTACCGGCGGATCTGGGGCTGTCACGTCCCGCGATCGGAACGGCTGCCTTTGGGGAAGTACCAATTGTTGTTCTCGACGGCCTTGACCGCAGTCGGGTCGTCGGCGTTCTGGCTGCCGCAGCGCTGCGGAGCGCCGGCAGTGATGCCATCGACATCGCTTATGCCGGCGAACCGGTACCTTGCCCCGCGGGCTATCTGAGCGACTGGGTCCCGGTGCGCATCGCTGTCGACGGCGACGTTACTTTTACGGCGCTAGCGGACCATGCCGATGCGCAGATCGCCCGCGCCCGCGCGCATCCGAGTTTCGCTTTGGACATCGTCCTCAGGGATCCGGCGATCGCCGCCGCTACCGTGCCCGAAGTCGGCGTGAGCGAGGCCTGCGAGCCGAGCCTGATCGCCGGCACGGCGGTAACGCTGCACGTATCTGAAAGCGGGCTTCGCCTGTTCCATGACGGCGCCAGGATCGACACAGAAGCGGCGAAGCTCTTTGCCGCGCGGATCGAACACCTCGCTGCGGCAATCGTCGACGACGCGGCTATCGTGCTCACGTCTGCCCCCATCCTGCCCGATCACGAACGGGAGCTTGTCACCCGGATCTGGAACCAGTCGGAGGTCGAGTACGACCGCGATCAAACGATGCACGGCGCCTTCGAAGAACAGGTCGCGCGGACGCCCAATGCGGTCGCGCTGGTGTTCGAGGGTCAGGAGCTCACCTATGCCGCTCTGGATGCGCGTGTGAACCAGGTGGCGCATGTCCTGCGCGATATGGGCGTCGCGCGCGGCACGTTCGTCGGTATCTATCTGGATCGATCGCTCGAACTCGTGATTGCCGCCATAGCGATCCTGAAGGCAGGCGCGGCATATGTGCCCTTGGATCCCGCTTATCCGGCCGATCGCACGACCCTCTACATCGAAGACAGCGGGGTCAAAGTCATCGTTACCTCTGCAGAACGCGCCGTTGATCTGCCTGAAAGCGCCGCACAGACCCTTTTTATCGACCGCGACGAGCGGATTGGCGCCGCTGCGACCGACGCGCCGCAGAGCGCCGCGGCGGGGCACGACGCTGCATACCTGATCTACACCTCCGGTTCGACGGGACGGCCCAAGGGCGTGGTGCTGGAACACCGCAACGTGATGAACTTTTTCCGCGGGATGGATGATCGCGTTGCGCATGAGCCAGCGGGTACCTGGCTGGCGGTGACGAGCCTGAGTTTCGACATCTCGGTGCTGGAGCTCTTTTACACCCTCGCCCGGGGCTTCAAGGTCGTGATCGTCAGCGACGAGGCGAGGCTGACCCCGTCCGACGGTGTGCCGCGGTCCGATAAAGGTATGCAGTTCAGCCTTTTCTATTGGGGCAATGACGATGGTGTCGGCCCGAAGAAGTACGAGTTGCTGCTCGAAGGCGCGAAGTTCGCCGATGCAAACGGGTTCTGCGCAGTCTGGACGCCGGAGCGGCACTTCCATGCATTTGGCGGCCCCTATCCGAACCCATCGGTTACCGGGGCCGCGGTGGCGGCGGTGACCAAGCGGATCGGCGTGCGCGCCGGCAGCTGCGTCGCGCCCCTGCATCATACAGCACGGATCGCCGAGGAATGGGCAGTGATCGACAACCTGACGAACGGGCGGGCCGGGCTGGCGATTGCATCGGGCTGGCAACCGGACGATTTTCTGCTGCGGCCCGAGAACGCTCCGCCCAACAACAAGGCCGCGATGCTGGAGGCGATCGAAACCCTGCGCAAGCTCTGGCGCGGCGAACCGGTGGCGTTCGATCGCCCGCTGGGCGGTACCATCGACGTGGTCACACAGCCGCGCCCGGTGTCCAAGGAGCTGCCGGTGTGGGTCACCACCGCTGGCAACCCCGAGACATGGATAGAAGCCGGACGGATCGGAGCCAATGTGCTGACGCATCTTCTGGGCCAAAGCATCGCGGAGGTTGCCGAAAAGATCGGAATCTACCGCGCGGCGCTGAAAGAGGCGGGATACGATCCGGCGGCCCGCACCGTCACGCTGATGCTGCACACCTACCTCGCCGACAGCCGCGACAGCGCGCGCGAGACGGCGCGCGAACCGATGAAGGATTACCTGCGCAGTGCCGCCGGGCTGATCAAGCAATACGCCTGGGCGTTTCCGGCCTTCAAGAAACCGCAGGGCATGTCGAACCCGATGCAGATCGACCTCGATAGCATGGATGAGGAGGAAATGGATGCGATCCTTGAATTCGCATTCCGCCGCTATTTCGAGGAGTCGGGCCTCTTCGGGACGATCGAGGACGGCGTCCAACGTATCGAGGAACTCAAAACGATCGGGGTCAACGAAATAGCATGCCTGATCGACTACGGCATACCGGTATCGCAGGTCATTGACGGGTTGAGACCACTTGCTGAAGTCTTGCGCCGGGCCAACCTTGATATCGCGCTGGAGGACGACGATTTTTCCATCGCCGCGCAGATCTGCCGTCACAAGGTGACGCATTTGCAGTGCACACCGTCAATGGCCCGCCTTCTGTTGGGCGATCCCGGCGCACGCGCGGCACTAGGCCGGCTCGAGCACCTCATGATCGGCGGCGAAGCTCTCCCCGGCCAACTCGCCCGGGACCTCGCAGACATCGTCGGTCGCCCGATCCAGAACATGTACGGCCCGACCGAGACGACGATCTGGTCGTCGACTGAGCTCACCACCGGAGGCGAGGGAACGGTCAACATCGGACGACCGATCGCCAACACGCAGTTCTATGTGCTGGATGGCGATGAACGACCGCTACCGGTCGGGGTGCCGGGCGAGCTCTATATCGGCGGTGACGGCGTGGCGCGCGAATATTGGCAGCGCTCGGATCTGACGGCCGAACGGTTCCGTCCCGATCCCTTCGTCAGTCGCCCGGGCGGCCGCATCTATCGCACCGGGGATCTCGCCAAGTGGCGACCCGACGGTCGGATCGATTTCCTCGGACGGGCCGACAACCAGTTGAAGATCCGTGGCTATCGTATCGAACTCGGAGAGATCGAAGCCGTGCTGGAAGAGCAGCCCGGGATCCGGCAGGCCGTGGTGATGGCACGCGAGGATACGCCGGCAGACGTGCGCCTTGCGGCGTATCTGCTGTCGGATGCGACGATCTCTCCGGCCGCGTTGCGCACCGCCCTTGCAGCAAAGCTTCCCGATTTCATGGTCCCCGCACACTATATTCAGGTCGACGCTTTCCCTCTGACCCCGAACAAGAAGGTGGACCGCAAGGCATTACCCGAACCGGTCGAAGCCGCGCCGGC
>JBBRUU010000113.1:0-9039 GCA_038247515.1 Sphingomonadales bacterium | reverse complement strand
TACGGGCAAGGCGGGCATGGTCGATGGCTTTCTGCCTGCAGCCAAGGCCCCGACCCCGTTCAGCCGCCTCGGCCACGCGCTCACGCTGGCATGGGCGGCGCTGTTCGTTCTGGTTGGCCTCGGGCTGCCGAGAGCTCTTGCACTCGCCGGCGCGCGCCGCTACGGCGGAGCGAGATAGCCTCGGACATAAAGGTTTCCTTATATCTCTATAAGGTGCCCTCGCAGTCTCGGCCCAACCGCACTCTCACCCCCGGGGTATTCATGCGTACCAACTATCTCTTCACCTCCGAAAGCGTCTCTGAAGGCCACCCCGACAAGGTCGCCGACCAGATCTCGGACGCAATCGTCGACCTGTTCCTTTCCAAGGACGCCGAAGCGCGCATTGCCTGCGAAACCCTGACCACCACCCAGCTGGTGGTGCTGGCGGGCGAAATCCGCTGCAAGGGCGTGTTCGAGAACGACGAATGGGCACCGGGCGCCAAGAAAGAGATCGAAGCGACCGTGCGCGCCACGGTGAAGCGCATCGGCTACGAGCAGGACGGCTTTCACTGGGAGACCTTCCGCTTCGAGAACAACCTCCACGGCCAGTCGGCCCACATCGCGAAGGGCGTGGACGCGGGCGACAATAAGGACGAGGGCGCGGGCGACCAGGGCATCATGTTCGGCTACGCAACCGACGAGACCCCCGACCTCATGCCTGCAACGCTCTATTACAGCCACAAGATCCTCGAGCGCATGGCGGCTGACCGCCACTCGGGCGCGGCGCCCTTCCTCGAGCCCGACGCCAAGAGCCAGGTGACGCTGCGTTACGAAGGCTCGCTGCCGGTAGCCGCGACTGCGGTCGTCGTCTCGACCCAGCACAAGGCCGGCTATGACGAGAACGATCCCGCCAAACAGGCCGAGCTTGTGGCCTATGTGAAGAAGGTCGTCGCTGACGTCATTCCGCCGGTGCTGCTGCGGGAGACCGAGTATTTCATCAATCCAACCGGCAGCTTCGAAATCGGCGGGCCTGACGGCGACGCGGGCCTCACCGGACGCAAGATCATCGTCGACACCTATGGCGGCGCAGCCCCGCACGGCGGCGGCGCGTTCAGCGGTAAGGACCCGACCAAGGTCGACCGTTCGGCGGCCTATATCACCCGCTACCTCGCCAAGAACGTGGTTGCGGCAGGCCTTGCCACGCGCTGCACCATCCAGATTGCCTATGCGATCGGCGTGTCAAAGCCGCTTTCGCTTTATGTCGATACGCACGACACCGGCACCGTTGGCGACGACACAATCGAGCAGGCGATCCTCGGCATCGCCAAGCTGGGCGGGCTGACACCGCGTTCGATCCGCACGCATCTCGGCCTCAACAAGCCGATCTATGAGCCGACCGCGGCCTATGGCCACTTCGGCCGCAAGCCGACTGGTGACCTGTTCCCGTGGGAGCGGCTCGATCTCGTCGACGATCTGAAGGCTGCCTTGGCCTGAGTTTCGGAATAGGGTGCTGTCCATGACGGCACCCGTCCTTCCTTCTGTGGCCCTTTCCTCGCCCGCCGAGCCGCGCATCCTCCCGCTTGATGCGCTACGGGGCGTGGCGGTAATCGGGATCGTGGGGATGAACGTCCTCGCCTTCGCGCTGCCGGGGCCGGCCTATTACAACCCGCTTGCCTATAGCCCAAGTCACTCGGGCGGGATCGGCCCGGCGGATTACTGGGTGTGGCTGACGAGCTTCGTCTTCATCGAGGATAAGTTCCGCACGCTGTTCGCGATGCTGTTCGGCGTGGGCTGCCTGATCCTTTTGGAGAAGGGCGGCGAAAAGCCGTGGCGGGCGCATTATGCGCGCATGATCGTGCTGTTCGGCATCGGCCTCGTCCATGCGGTGCTGCTTGCAAACAACGACGTGCTGCGCGCCTATGCGCTCGCAGGGCTCGCGCTGCCGTTGCTCGCGGGGCTCTCGGCGCAAGGGTTGGTTAGCGTGGCTCTAGGCCTGCTAATGGTGCACCTAGCCCTCGGTATGACGGCTCTAGGCCCCCCTTTGGTGGCGTTTCACGTGAAACATTTCGGCTCAGACGCGCTGTTATGGGCCGAGCGGCAGTTCGGCCATGATGCCGCCGCGATCACTGCGCTGCTCGAACAGGGCCGCGAGGGATTGAGCGAGCGGGCGGTGCGCCGGACGCTCGGGATACCGGGGCAATTGCGAAATCTGGTGGCCTCCCTCCCCCTCAACCTTGCGGCAATCGCGCTCGGCATGGGATTGTGGCGCAGCGGGATGCTCAAGGGCGAATGGCGGATCTTCCGCCTGCAACGGATCGCGGGGCTTGCTGCGCTGGTGGCACTGCCGGGGTTGATGCTGCTGGCGGTGTGGCTGGTTGCTGACGGCTTCCCCGCCGCGCTGGTCGGCCCGGCGGCGCTGGTGCTGTCTGCGCCTTTCGACATGCTGATGGCGGTCAGCTACGCCGCGATGGCGATGGCTTTCCTGAGCAAGGACAGCGGCTTGGCGCGAAGGCTGGCGATGGTGGGGCGGATGTCGCTCAGCAATTACCTGATGACCAGCGTGATCCTTGCCGCGATCTTCGCCTCTTGGGGGCTCGGGCTGTTCGGCGAGGTCACCCGCTGGCAGGCCTTCGCGGTCGGACTGGTGCCAGTGGCGGGAATGCTCCTGTGGTCGCCGCTGTGGGCGAAACGATTCGGCCAAGGGCCCTGCGAGCGGCTGTGGCGCGCTGCAGCGCGGGCCTTGTCCTAACCGTGTTCTCCGTGGATCGGCGAAGGCCGGTCGAGCGCCAGTTCAGCGTCCGAGAAAGTGAAGGGACTACGCACACCCGACATCCCGCCAAGCTCCACCCTGAGCCCGCGGGCGAGCACCTGCGGATCGGCAAAAACTTCGTCAAGGCGGTTAATGGGACCTGCGGGCACACCCGCCGCATGGCAGGCATCGAGCAAGCCCTGCTTAGTCCAAGCCTTTGTAGCCGCTGCGATTTCGGCGTCCAGCGCCGTGGCATTCGCGGTCCGGTCACCGTTTCTGCGAAAGCGGGGATCATCGCACAATTCGCTCAGCCCCAGCAACGCCATCAGCTTGTGAAACAGGCCATCATTGGCAGGCGCAAGGATCACGTGGCCGTCGCTCACCGCGAAGACACCATAGGGCGCGACCTGCGCGTGGGCATTGCCCATCCGCGGCGGGTTCTCGCCCGTGGTGAAGAAGTAGCTAGCCTGGTTGGCGAGGAGGCCGACCGAGCAGTCGAGCAGGCTCATGTCGACCTGCTGGCCCTTCCCCTGCATTGGGCCAGTCCGCGTCCGCATCAGCAGCGCCGCCTGCACGCCGTTCGCCGCCCACACGCCGGTCGCAAGGTCTGAGATCGAGATGCCCATCTTGACCGGATGGCTCTCCGGCTCGCCGGTCAGCGACATGAGCCCGCTCATCCCCTGCGCAACGAAGTCATAGCCCGCCTCGTGCGCGCGCGGCCCGGTCTGGCCGAAGCCGGTGATCGAGCAATAGACGAGGCCGAAATTGACGGCTGACAACGCGGCGTAGTCGAGGCCGAACTTGGCGAGGCTGCCAGTCTTGAAGTTTTCGATCACCACGTCAGCCTCGGCGCACAACGCGCGCACCCGTGCCAGATCACCTGCATCCCCGAAGTCGGCGATAATCGAGCGCTTTCCCCGGTTGCAGGCGTGGTAATAGGCCGCCTCGCGGTGGACTATGCCATTAGCGTCGGCGCGCTCCACCCAGGGCGGGCCCCACAGGCGGGTACCGTCGCCTTCGGCGCTTTCGACCTTGATCACATCTGCGCCGAGGTCGGCGAGGATTTGCCCGCAGAACGGTCCCGCCAGCACCCGCGCGAGTTCGACCACCTTGAGCCCGGCGAGCGGGGCGTTAGAGTTGCGAGGCTCGGCGAGCCACATGGTCATTGCCCCAGATGCGCCCGCAGGAAGGCGACGCTGTCGGCCAGCACCGGGCCCTTGGCGCGGAACGGGACGGAGAGCGCCATCACCACTTCCTCGTGGGTCAGCGGGCCGTAATTCTTGACCTCGACCGGCGCGCCGAGTGTGCGCAGCTTCGCGGCAAGATTGTTCGCGTTTCGCGCTCGCACCGTCGTATCGCCTTCGGAGGTAGCGAGCAGCAGCGCGGGCGCGTCGGCCCGCGCGAAGGTGATCGGCTGTGTCTCCTCGGGGCGCGGCCATTGGCTCATCGCGGCAGTCGCGCGCTCTGATGTGAAGGGGTAGAAGTCGTAAGCGCCCGACAGGCCAACCGCTGCCTTCACGTTTGCAGGATCGGCACCCGCAGCGGTCAGACGCTTGGCATCGAGCGCCAGCATCACCGCCTCATAGGCACCTGCCGAATGGCCCATGAAGGCGAGGCGTTCGGGGTCGCCGCCGTGCGTGCCAATGTTGTCCTCCACCCACGCGACCGCCTCGGCGCCGTCGTCGAGGAAGGCAGGGAATCGCACCTGCGGGACCTTGCGGTAATCAGGGATCACCACGAGGAAGCCCGCGCGCGCCAGTGCCCTTCCGGCGAAGGCGTAAGAGGCGCGGTCACCCTTGGCCCAGCCGCCGCCGTACCAGAAGATCACCACCGGGAGCGTGCCGGCCGGCATGGGGTCGGGCGCCCAGATGTCGAGGCTCTGCCCGTGGCTGCCGAAAGCCACGCCCTCGGCGATCTGACGCGCGCCCGATTTGCCACCCGTCACGCGGTCATAGACCGAGAGCAGCCGCGGGGGCGAGGTAAAGGCGAGGAGGGCCGCGATCACGACAACCACGCCGACAGCGGCAAGTGCAATTCCACGCCGCATCACGCCGCGTAATGCGCGGTGGTGGTGGCGGCGATGGCGGCCTCGGTCACGCCCGGCGCCATTTCGATCAACCGGAACGGCGAGGCGTGATCGGGCCGCTGGAACACCGCAAGGTTGGTGATCACCATGTCGACCACCCCCGCGCCCGTGAGCGGCAGGGTGCATTGGGGGATGAACTTCGGCGTTCCGTCCTTCGAGGTATGGTCCATCACCACGATGATCTTTTTGACCCCCGCGACAAGGTCCATTGCCCCGCCCATGCCCTTGATCATCTTGCCCGGGATCATCCAATTGGCAATGTCGCCGTTCTCGGCCACCTCCATAGCGCCCAGTACCGTGAGGTCGATATGCCCGCCGCGGATCATCGCAAAGCTCGTCGCACTGTCGAAATAGGCGGTGTGCGGCAGCTCGCTGATGGTCTGCTTGCCGGCGTTGATCAGATCCGGGTCAACCTCATCGTCATGGGGGAACGGCCCAATGCCGAGCATTCCGTTCTCGCTCTGGAGCGTTACCAGCATCCCTTCGGGGATGTGGTTGGCAACGAGCGTCGGGATGCCGATGCCGAGGTTGACGTAATAGCCGTCCTGCAATTCGCGCGCGGCGCGGGCGGCCATCTCGTCGCGGGTCCAGCCCGTGGGAAGCGTGGTCATGTGCGAACTTGGTCCTTACTTGCCGATCAGCGGCGCGATCAGAAACCAGCCGTCGCCGATCAGCGTCTCGATCGCTTCGCCCGCTTGCGGATTACGCAGGTACTTGAAGCGCATGTCGAAATCGGGCCGCTCGTCGCCGGCAATGGCGACGATGCAGGTGATCGCGCCGAGGCTGGCCTTGCGCTGCTCCTTGTTGTCCACCTCGTCGCGGCGCAGCGAGATGATGTCCTGCCCGCGCGGGTCGAGCCCGGATTGCTCGAGCGCCATGCGCACGTTGCCGGATTGGTCGGTCGCAAGGTCTGAAAGCCAGGCGATCTCCACGCCGGCATTGCGCAGCACCGCGAGGCCGAGCACAAGGCCGGGCTCCTTCGCCGGGTTCGACGGGGGAGCGAAGAACCCGGCCGCCGGATCAAGGTCGATCACCGCCACGAGCTGCTCGCCCACTGCGCAGCGCCGGCGCTTCCCATCAAGCGCAACCGGGTCGCCGAGCATCGCCGAGGGCAGTTCGGCGCCGCCCGCAGCCTGCCGCGCTGAAGCTTGGGCGTAGCGCACGAAGCGGGCGAAGTTGCCTTGCTCGGGCGTCAGCGGCCGCGCCGGATCAGGATATGACGCGAGCGGCGCGAGGGCGGCGGAGGCCGCCGAAGCGGGAGCTGGTGCCGGAGCGGCAGGCGCAGCTGCGGGGGCAGGGGCCGGTTTGGCTCTCGGTGCCGCAGTCGGTGCCGCAGTTGGTGTCGGTGCCGGTGTGGGGGTAGGCGTCGGCGTCGGTCGGGGAGCGGGCACAAGCTGCGCCGAGGCATTGTCCTTGTCCTTGGAGCCGAGGACCTGCGAGCCCGCCAGGGCCGATCCGGCCAGCGCCGGGATCGCGATCGCCACGCAGCCCGGAAGCGCAGTGCCGACCAGCGCCAGCAGCGGCAGAAGTGCAATTGTCCGTTTCATCAAGCTGCCTCCCTTTCACGCACAGTACGGAATTCGATCTTTTTATCGTAGGGCGCACCGAGCACGATGCGGTTAACGAACACGCCCGGCAGGTGGATCTGGTCGGGGTCGAGAGAGCCTGTGGGCACCATCTCCTCTACCTCGACCACGCAGACCTTGCCGCAGGTCGCGGCGGGCAGGTTGAAGTTGCGGGCGGTCTTGCGGAACACGAGGTTGCCGGTCTCGTCGGCCCTCCATGCCTTGACGATCGCAAGGTCGGCAAAAATCCCGCGCTCGAGGATGTAGGTCTGCACTGCCCCCTCGCGGTCAGGGAAATCCTTGTGCTCCTTGCCCTTGGCGACTTCGGTGCCGACCCCGGTTCGAGTGTAGAAGCCAGGGATGCCTGCACCGCCTGCACGCATCCGCTCGGCAAGGGTGCCTTGCGGGGAAAACTCAACCTCGAGCTCGCCGGCGAGGTATTGCCGTTCGAATTCCTTGTTTTCGCCGACGTAGGAGCTGATCATCTTCTTTACCTGCCGCGTGCGCAGCAGCTTGCCGATGCCTTCATTGTCGATCCCGGCATTGTTGCTCGCGAAGGTGAGGCCCCTTGCGCCCGAATCGCGGATCGCGTCGAGCAGCCTCTCGGGCAAGCCGCACAGGCCGAAGCCTCCGGCGGCGATTAGCATGTCATCGCGGATCACGCCGGCGAGCGCGCTGGCGGCGTCAGGGTAAAGCTTGGTCATCGGGCCTTCCTGCCTCTTTTCATGCCGCAGCGCGACAGTTTCCCCTCTGCGGGACCCGCTGCCTGATTAGTGCGTTACCGCCGCGCTGTCACGCCCACCCGAGTCGCGAAGTCGAACCATCATTTATGGTGCGTCGCAAAAGAGTCGTACGGGCCAAATCTGCTTATGTTTTGGGCGATTGCCTACAGGTTGGGCAGATAATTGCGAAAAAGCGTACAAGAAGGGATCAAATCGGAAATTGATTGCATATTTTGCATTAAATTTAGCCTCTTTCGCACTTGCACAATCGCTTCAGTTGGGGCATTTCAAAGGTGCCTTTCAGGCATCCTCTCCCAAACTTTTCAAGCCCGGCCCCAGTGCCGGGCTTTTTTTGTCCGGCATACACCCATAAGATACGCTGGCTTTTTTGCCCGGCACACGCCCGAAGCGCCCCGGGCTTTTCCCGCTTTCGGCACGCCGGCGTGCGCGCGGGCCCGTGCGGCGCCTTGCGGATTGCATTCGCCAACCGCCGTTCCTAGCTTCCGGTCTGATAGCAAAGCTCGACCCGAGAACAGGAACCGCCCCGATGGCAGATGCCGAATCCGACATCCCGACCCGCACCGCGCGGCTGCAGGTTGCTCCTGCCCGCCAAGAGGAATCGGGCGCCGGCATCGCCCGCATCCCGCGCACGGCCTTCCAGAAACTCGGCATCACCGAAGGCGACGTGGTCGAAGTCCGCGGCAAGCGCACAACGGCGGCGATCGCGATGGCGGCCTATCCCGAGGATGACGCTCTTGACGTAGTGCGCCTCGACGGACTCCAGCGCGCCAATGCCGAGGCCGGATCGGGGGAACATGTCGAGGTCGCACGCGGCGAATCCCGCCCTGCGACCCGCGTGGTGTTCGCTCCCGCCCAGCGCGAGATGCGCCTGCAGGGCCCGACCCAGGCGCTCAAGCGTAACTTCTTCCGCCGTCCGCTGGTCGCCGGTGACGTGGTCGCGACCACTGGCCAGCAGCCGGTGCAGAACATGCCCGCCGACGTGCGGCAATTGCTCCGCGCCCCTGCCTATGCCCTGACCCAGATCCGCCTCACGGTTGCCTCGACCAGCCCCAAGGGCATCGTCCACATCGACGAGAACACCGAGGTCGAGCTGCGCGCCGAATTCGAAGAAACGCGCGATGGCCGTGCGGTCGTCAACTACGACGACGTCGGCGGGATGGAGGAGACCATCCGGGCCTTGCGCGAAATGGTCGAACTGCCGCTGCGCTACCCTGAACTGTTCATCCGCCTCGGCGTTGAGCCGCCCAAGGGCGTACTGCTCCACGGCCCGCCAGGCACCGGCAAGACCCGCCTCGCGCAGGCCGTTGCCAACGAAAGCGATGCAGAGTTCTTCATCATCAACGGACCCGAGATCATGGGATCGGGCTATGGCGAAAGCGAAAAGCGCCTCAGAGAGGTTTTCGAGGAGGCCTCCCGCGCCGCGCCCGCGATCATCTTCATCGACGAGATCGACTCGATCGCCCCCAAGCGCACCCAGGTTCCGGGCGAGGCGGAAAAGCGCCTCGTCGCCCAGCTGCTCACTCTGATGGACGGGCTGGAGAAGCGCGCCAACCTTGTGGTGATCGCTGCCACCAACCGGCCCGACGCGATCGACGAGGCGCTGCGCCGTCCGGGCCGCTTCGACCGCGAAATCGTGATCGGAGTGCCCGACCAGCGCGGTCGCCGCCAGATCATCGGCATTCACACGCGCGGGATGCCGCTCGAGAGCGCGGTCGACCTCGACGAGCTGGCCCGCGTCACCCACGGCTTTGTCGGCGCGGACATTGCCGCGCTGGTGCGGGAAGCCGCCATCGAGGCGGTCCGCCGGATCATGCCGCGCCTCGATCTGGACGAACGCACCATTCCCCCCGAAGTGCTCGAAGATCTGTGCGTCAGCCGTGACGATTTTCTCAGCGCCCTGAAGCGTGTCCAGCCTTC
>JBBRUU010000112.1:0-9336 GCA_038247515.1 Sphingomonadales bacterium | reverse complement strand
CGCGTCCGCCCTCGCGAAGCGCTCGACCGTGGTCACCGCCCACTCCTCGAAAGTCAGCAGGTTGTTGCTGTCCTTGTCGAGCTTGCGGAACGCATCGGTGCGCGTGGCGAGCATCTCGTTGCGCGTAATGGAGCCGTCGCGGTTGCGATCGAGGCGGGCGAAGCGCTGCTGCTCGCGGTTAAGCTGCGTGAGTTCCGGCGGCGCGGGCCCCTGCTGAGAACCGGGATCGGCGAGCGGAAGTATCTCGGGATCGTTCACGGGCGCTGCGGGCGCTGGAGGCGGCGCGCCTTCCTCGATCGCCGCACGGCCTTGCCACCAGAAAACCCCGACTCCGGAAAGGACCAGCCCCCCCAGCACTCCCAGCACTGCCTGTCGCAAAGGTCTGCTCCCTTTTGCTGCAATGCCCACGTAAATATACGTAATCAGGCCGAAAAGATAGCGGCCCTTAACACGGCGAGCGAGGCGCCCCGCCCTTCCATGAGCGGCCGCCCTCCACGGTTCAGCCCGCGCAGGGCCAGCGCCTCCAGCACGGCGACACCCCGCAATTCGCGTGGCAGGCGCCCCGCTCGCACCGTCACGGCGAGGCCGGCCGCCACCAGCGCGGCACGTTCGATATTTTTTGAAACCCCGCTTGCCGCATCGGCAAGCGCCCAGCGTCGCCCTGCCGCAGATAGCCGGGCCGACAGATCGTTCTCCGCCCCATTGCGCGCCAGCGCGGCGAAGAACGCCCCCCGCCCGGCAGCGAAGCTCTCAATCTCGTCGGGCCCGAGTCGCTGGGCGGTAACCAGAACCTCCCAGGCGTTCACCAATTCGATCAGCGCGCGCTCGCGGCCCGCCCATTGTACGCCGAGCCCGTCGAGCACCGCGTCGCCGCGCGGCCGATCAGCCACGGGCTTACCGAGCGCGTCACGCCACCACGCGAGCCGCATCTGGCCAAGCATCGGCTCGCTAGTGCGTGCCACAATCCGCGCAAGGCGCCGGTCAAGCTGAAGAGCCATGGTTAAAGGCCCGCGAACCTTTGACCCGCTCCACGCCAGCGCAAGTCCGGCTTCGGGCGGCAAATCGGCGGCATCATCGGTCACGGGTAAAGCGCCTAGCCAAGCACTTGCCGGGTTGGCAAGCAAACTGTCCCGGACCGGGACGCGGTGGCGGATCGGGTGGGCGAGGGAGCCCGTTAGGAACCCGGTAACCATGATCTTTGGCAATCCGCTTACCAGACCAAATTAAAGCCGGATGCTCAATCTGGAATGCGTGCGCAAATCGCGTGGGCTTCAGGAGAAGGGTACCGAACCGATGGGGCATGAAAACCAGGCCAACAGTTCATTCCTGTACCGGCTTCTGCACGACCGGACCGCCAACACGCTCGCGATCGCCGCAGCGTCGCTTATGCCGCTGATGGCGATGGTCGGGGGCGGCATTGATGCCAGCCGCTACTATATGGCAGCGGCGCGCATGCAGTCCGCTTGTGACGCTGGTGCCCTCGCTGCGCGGCAAGCCATGCCAACCACCGCCTTTACCGAGGCGCACCGCCAGATCGGCGTCAACTTCTTCGACCAGAACTTCGAAAACGGCATCTTCGGGACCACCAACCGGACACTTAGCTACTCTTCCAACGGTTCGGGCGTGGTAACCGGCACCGCAAGTGCAACGATCCCGACAACGATAATGGGCGCGTTCGGCTACACCACCTTTGCGCTTGCTGCGACCTGCACTGCAGAAATCAACATCTCGAACTCCGATATCATGTTCGTGCTCGACGTCACCGGCTCGATGGCGGATTGCCCGGACGGCTCATCGTGCAGCTCGGGCCCGGGCTCGAAGATCGTCGCGCTGCGTTCGGCAGTGATGAGCTTTTACGACACGGTGCAGGCATCGACCTCCCCGGCCGCCCAGGTGCGCTACGGGCTCGTGCCCTATTCGCAGCAGGTCAACGTCGGCTTCTCGATCCCGCGCGTGCACATGGCAAACAACCACAGCTATCAGTCGCGCGCGGCGCGGTACAACCCTGCGACGCTGCCGGGCGGTAGCATCGGCGACCCGATCCTAGTGAGTGACCAGCCCGAATTTCTGCCGCGCTCGACCTCGAACTTCAATTCCGGAAATACGGACCACTACCGCTTCCGCACCGACGGGTCGAACGGGACCAGCGCTCAGACCTTCTGCACCGCCACGCTTCCAGGGACCTATACGGTCAACGTCAGCGGCGTGAACCAAACCTGGGTAGTGTTCGCGACGCCGTTAAAATTCCCCCAGTGGTCGGGCGGCGATTCCAACAACCGAGATGGTTGCCGAGGCCGCTTGCGCAAAACGCGGCCAGCGACTGCAACCGATATTACCCCGCAGTTCCGCGACTGGATCTATTGCCAAGTCACCACTGGCGTTACCAATCCTTGTAACGCGAACAATCCAGCGGGTAGCCCGGCGGGTTGGGCAGCTGTCACCCTTTCGAGCGTTTATACTGGCAACGCTATCAACTTGCCGGTCGGGACCAATGGGGCGATGACGTCTGTCTCTTGGGTGGGCTGCATCGAGGAGCCGAGCACCGTTCTGACCGATATCTACAGTCCAATTCCAGCTGCCGCGCATGACCTCAACATCAATCTCGTACCTGCGAACGATAGCCAGCGCTGGAAGCCCGCGCTTCAAAATGCGGTTTGGGAACGGCGCAACGGTGCCAATAGCCGGACGACTAATATGGTCACCGATGCTGACCGTATCGCTGGCGGGAGATCAATAACGCAAGACCGCCCCGGTTGGTCGTGCCCACGGGCGGCCAGCAAGCTTTCCGTTATCCCTCGCACTGACTTGCAGACCTACGTCAATGCCCTTGCCGCGACAGGCAACACCTATCATGATATTGGCATGGTCTGGGGTGCTCGCTTCATCTCGCCCAGAGGGGTGTTCGCCTCGGAGAATGCAGCGGCGCCCAACGGCGATCCGATTGCTCGGCACATCGTGTTCATGACCGACGGTGAGCAGTTCAACAATATCGAAAACTATTCGACGCAAGGGATCGAATGGTGGGATCGCCGCATCACCGGCGATGCTAACAGCACCCGCGAATTCAACCGCCGCGCCTCGCGTCTGCAGGCCGTTTGCCGTGCTGCCCAGCAAGAAAACATCACCGTATGGGTCGTCGCCTTCGGCACGGCACTCACCCAAAACCTGATCAACTGCGCCTCCCCCGGACGTGCCTTCCAGGCCACCGACAGTGCGACGCTCACTGCTCGCTTCCAGGAGATCGCACAGAAGATCGCTGCACTGAGGCTTACATCATGATCCGCAGCCCGCTCTTCCCGCGCCGTCCTCTGCGACGGATGGCTACCGATCGCGACGGAACCACTATTGTCGAATTCGCCATGGTCGGCCCGGTGCTGATCATGATGATCATGGGTCTGTTCGACATCGCGCATACCCAATACACAGGCTCGGTTCTGAATGGTGCGTTGCAGAAGGCCGGACGCGATCTCACGCTCGAAAACGCGATGAGCCAGCAAACCAACATCGACGGGCGCGTGCGCGATCAGGTCGCTTCGGTCATGCCGAACGATGCGCAGATCACCTTCGTCAAGGATGCGTACTTCGACTTCTCGGACGTCAAAGACCCCGAACAGATCCTCGGCGACGATGCCGTCGGCGCAACGGGCCACGGTGTATGCGAAGGCTCCAAGGGCGAGCGCTATGTCGATACGAACAACAACGACACGTACGACCTTGATCGGGGCGCGAACGGCATCGGCGGTGCGCGTGACGTGGTGCTCTACACCGCGAACGTCACCTACCCGCGCATGTTCCCGCTTCACTCGATGATTGGGTTGCCCAGCAACGTCACCGTCAGTGCGACGACCGTTCTGCGCAACCAGCCCTTCGACGAGCAGAACGACCGTATCACAGGCGAGAACCCCTGCCCATGACCGTCACCAAGCATCAATCACTGCGCAGCAAGGCTCATCGCCTTGCCAGCCGGTTTGGCGGAGACACTTCAGGCCTCGCGCTTGTCGAGTTTGCCTTTTCGGCGCCGCTCGTGCTCGGCATGGGCATGATGGGCACCGACACCGCGATGATGGTGATCGCCCACATGCAGGTGAGCCAGATCGCGATGCAGGTCGCCGATAACGCCTCGCGCGTGGGAGAGCAGGATGTGCTGACCGCGCGCAGGGTCTTCGAGCGGGACATCTCCGAGACGCTGACCGGCGCCGAAAAGCTTGGCCAGAGCATCGGGATTTTCAACCAGGGGCGAGTGATCGTCTCAAGCTTGCAGCGCAATGCGTCGAACGGGCAGTGGATCAAGTGGCAACGCTGCCGCGGCGCGAAGAACTATAATTCCAGCTTCGGCGTCGAAGGCGATGGCGCGACCGGCACCTCCTTCCCGGGCATAGGGCCGAGCGGCAGGCGCATAACCGCATCGTCGGGCACAGCCGTCATGTTCGTGGAGGTGGCTTACGACTTCCGGTCGATCACGCCGATCAACCTCTTCAACAACCAGCAGATGGTCTACACGGCGGCCTTCAATGTGCGCGATAACCGCGACCTGAACAGCCTCTATGCAGGCGGTCCGGTGGCAAGTTGCAGCACCTATTCGGCAGCGCGCCCGACCTGACGAGGTCGGCGCGCGTACCATTAGAACCTATTTGTAGCACACCTTGCGCGCCGCCTCGACAATGCGGGCGGGATTAATCAGAGCGAGCTTTTCGAGGTTCGCCGCATAGGGTAGCGGCACGTCCTCGTTGCACACCCTGAGCACCGGCGCATCGAGGTGGTCGAAGCCCTCCTCCATGCAGATCGTGACGACCTCGGATGCGATCGAGCAGGTCGGCCAGCCCTCCTCCGCGACGATCAGCCGGTTGGTCTTGGCCAGGCTTTCAAGCACCGTCTGCTTGTCGAGCGGGCGCAGGGTGCGAAGGTCGATCACTTCGGCATCGATGCCCTCCTCGGCAAGCTTGCCCGCCGCCTCGAGCGACATGCCGACCCCGATAGAGTAGGTAACGATCGTGACGTCCCTGCCCTCGCGCACGATCCGCGCCTTGCCGATTGGGAGCACATAGTCCTCCACATCGGGCACATCGAAACTGCGCCCGTAGACGAGTTCGTTCTCGAGGAAGACGACCGGGTCGTCCGATCGGATCGCTGCCTTCATCAGCCCTTTGGCATCGGCCGCGTCATACGGCGCGATCACGATCAGGCCGGGAACGCTGGCATACCAAGGCCCGTAGTTCTGGCTGTGCTGCGCGCCGACGCGGCTCGCCGCGCCGTTAGGACCGCGGAACACGATCGGACAGCGCATCTGCCCGCCCGACATGTAGTTGGTTTTGGCGGCCGAGTTGATGATGTGATCGATCGCCTGCATCGCGAAGTTGAAGGTCATGAATTCGACGATCGGCCTGAGACCCCCCATCGCAGCCCCGGTGCCGATGCCCGCAAAACCGTATTCAGTGATCGGCGTGTCTATGACGCGCTTGGGCCCAAACTCGGCGAGCAGGCCCTGGGTGACCTTGTACGCACCCTGATACTCGGCGACTTCCTCGCCCATCACGAAGACGCGGCCGTCGCGGCGCATTTCCTCGGCCATCGCATCGCGCAGCGCCTCGCGCACCGTGGTGCTGATGACGTTCGTCCCGGCGGGGACGGTCAGATCGGCAGCTGGAGCAACGGCGGCGGGCATTTCCGTCTTGGGAGCGGGTGCCGGAACGGGAGCGGGAGCCGCAGCCGGCCCGGGTGCAGGTGCGGGAGGCGCGCTCGCCTCCTCTTCTGCTTTGATCAGCGCAATCACCGCGCCCACCGCCACGTCCTCGGTCCCGGCGGGCACGAGGATCTTCTCGAGCACGCCTTCGTCGATCGCTTCGAATTCCATCGTCGCCTTGTCGGTCTCGATCTCGGCGAGGATGTCGCCCGGCTCGATCCGGTCGCCTTCCTGCTTCAGCCACTTGGCGAGCGTGCCATGCTCCATTGTCGGAGAGAGCGCCGGCATCTTGATTTCGATTGCCATGGCTCAGTACGCTCCCACCAGAACGTCGGTGTAGAGCTCGCCGGGCGCGGGCTCGGGAGAGGTCTCGGCGAAGTCGGCAGCGGCGGCCACCTCGGCGCGGATCGCCTTGTCGAGAGCTTTCAACTCGTCCTCGGTCTTGCCAGCCTCAATGAGGGTTTTCTTGAGCCCTTCGATCGGATCGTTGTGATCGCGCTGTTCCTGCACTTCCTCGCGGGTGCGATACTTGGCCGGGTCGGACATCGAATGCCCGCGGTAACGATAGGTGTTGCACTCCATCAGCACCGGACCATTGCCGGCGCGCACGTGCGCGAAGGCAACCTCGGCAGCGGCGCGCACTTCGAGCACGTCCATGCCGTTCACTTCCATCCCCGGAATGCGGAACGCGGTGCCGCGGCGGTGGAAGCGGGTCTCCGCCGAGGAGCGCGAACTGGCAGTGCCCATCGCGTACTGGTTGTCCTCGACGACAAACACGATCGGCAATTTCCACAGGGCCGCCATGTTGAAGGTTTCGTAAACCTGACCCTGGTTGGCTGCGCCGTCGCCGAAATAGGCGAGGCACAGCCCGCCGTCCGCGTTGTACTGGTGCGCGAGCGCGAGGCCTCCGCCAAGCGCCACCTGCGCGCCGACGATGCCGTGCCCGCCGTAGAACTTATGCTCGGTCGAGAACATATGCATCGATCCGCCCTTGCCCTTCGAGATCCCGGCCTCGCGGCCCGTCAGTTCGGCCATGATCACCTTGGGATCGATCCCGTAGGCAAGCATGTGGCCATGGTCGCGGTAGCCGGTGATCACGCTGTCGCGATCATTGTCGAGCGCCGACTGGAGCCCGATCGCGACCGCTTCCTGGCCGATATAAAGGTGGCAGAAGCCGCCGATCAGGCCGAGGCCGTAAAGCTGGCCGGCCTTCTCCTCGAAGCGGCGGATCAGCAGCATCTGGCGGTAGAACTCGAGCATCTCGGTGTCGCTGGCAGCGTAACGCTTGTTGGCTTCGAAAGCCTGCTGCAGCGAGCGCAGCATGAAGTCAGCGTCGTCCAGTTCATCAGCGGCTGTGCTCGCCGTTACGGGCGATTTGGCGGGTTTCTTGGCCAAGACAAGTATTCCTCTCTCTGGCGCGCTCGTGGGGAGGAGAAGCGCATGGGCCTCTATAGGCGGTGTCCGCGCAAAGGCGCAACGCGAAGCGGTTGCACAAAACGGAACCCGCATACGAAATCAGGGGGCTCGGCACGGTGCCGGGCCGGTTCGCTTCGCTTACTTGTCGTCGTCGAGCGTGATTACGACCTCGTCCTCGCGCATCACGCCGAGATGCTCGCGCACCAGCTCGCTGGCGAGGTCGGGATCGGCCGCTTCAGGGCTGAGCAGCTTGACGCGGTTGCGCAGGGCATCGCGCTCTTCGGAGAGCTCGACGATCTTCGCCTGACGCACTTCAAGCGCCGCGGAATTCTCGCTCCAGGCCAGAAGCCCGGTCGGTCCGGCGACGGCAAAGCCGGCCAGCAGCAGCAGCGCGCCCAGCGCCACCAACCGCTTCCGCCTGCTGTCAGTCCCCGATCTGCGCATGTCCGCGAAAAGTCCCTTGATCACCAAAGTGACAGAATCACACTTGCTCCATCGCTGCAAGAGCAATGCGGCGCAATGCGCGCAAATCCCAGATGATTGGGGGCTAATCAGTAGGAACGCGGTAAGCCGAGCACGTGTTCGGCAAGATAGGACAGGATCAGGTTGGTCGAGATTGGGGCGACGGTGTAGAGCCGCGCCTCGCGGAACTTGCGTTCGACGTCGTATTCCTCGGCGAAACCGAAGCCACCGAAGGTCTGGACGCACATGTCCGCCGCCGACCAGCTTGCCTCGGAGGCAAGCAGCTTGGCCATGTTGGCTTCCTCGCCCGGATTGCCGCCCTCGTCAAAGACCTGCGCGGCATGGTGCACCATCAGCTCGGCGGCACGCATTTGGGCATAACACCGCGCGATCGGGAACTGCACGCCTTGGTTTTGGCCGATGGGGCGAGCAAAGACGCTGCGATCCTTGGCGTAAGCAGTCGCCTTTTCGATAAACCACTTGGCGTCGCCGATGCACTCTGCCGCGATCAGGATGCGCTCGGCGTTCATGCCGGACAGAATGTAGCGGAAGCCCTTGCCCTCCTCACCAACCAGCGCGCTGGCCGGAATCCGCAGGTCATCGAAGAACACCTCGCACGACGAATGGTTCATCATCGTGCGGATCGGTTTGACGGTCATACCGTTCGCGAGCGCCGCCTGCATATCGACGAGGAAGATCGACAGCCCCTCGGTCTTGCTCGCCGCTTCCTCGCTCGGGGTGGTGCGGGCAAGCAGCAGCATCAGGTCGGAATGTTCGGCACGGCTGGTCCAGACCTTCTGACCGTTGATGACGTATTCGTCGCCGTCCTTCACGGCGCGGGTCTTGAGGCTAAGCGTATCTGTGCCGCTGGTCGGCTCGGACACCCCGAAAGCCTGCAAGCGCAGCTTGCCGCTGGCGATGCGCGGCAGATACTGCGCCTTTTGCGCCTCGCTCCCGTAACGCAGCAGCGTGTTCATGATGTACATCTGTGCGTGCGCGGATGATCCGTTGCACCCCGCAGCCTGTATTTCCTCCATGATCACGCAGGCCGCCGCAAGGCTGAGGCCGCTGCCGCCATGCTCGGCAGGGATCAGCGCGGCAAGGAAGCCGGCCTTCGTCAGCGCATTAACAAATTCCGCCGGGTATTCGCGCACAGCGTCTTTGGCGCGCCAGTATTCGCCAGGAAAACCCTCGCATAGGCTGCGCACCGCGCGGCGGATTTCGGCGAGTTCTTCGGGTTCCTGACGCGACATCGACACACTTGCTCTCCTGCTTGCGGCGGGGGATTGCCCGCTCGCTGTGCTCAAGTCCACCTCATCAATTTGCGTGCTTTTCCGACAAGACGCGGGCCGTGGCAATCCCGTTTCGATCTGCTACTCAAAACATCGAACGGGAGATTCGACCATGCCAATCACCGCCTACGACCCCGCCCCGTTCGCCGACCTGCCAGGCCACCCTTTCGACGAGAACTGGCTGACCATCGACCTTGGCGAGGGGTTCTCCGCCCGGATGCACCCCGAGGAGCTTACCGAGGGCGTGATCGCGATGGCGCAGAAGGCAGGTTTTCTCGCTTGAGCGACACCGCCAAAGCTTCGGGACCCGCCTATCTCACCCGCACGCAGGAGCGGGCGCTGGCGATCACCATCGCGGTGGTGACGGCCAATGCCTATTACATCCACCCGATCATCGGCGATGTCGCGCGCGCCTTCGGGGTGGGTGAGGCCACGATCGGCCTTGTCCCGGCATTGAACCAGCTGGCGCTGGCATTGGGGATCCTG
>JBBRUU010000111.1:0-9499 GCA_038247515.1 Sphingomonadales bacterium | reverse complement strand
GTGGTTCGCCGGGCACGAAGTCCCCGCCGCCGCCAAGCCGCGGATGCTGCCCAAAGGCGCTCCGCTCAGCGCAGGTCTTCAGGCCGATCTCAAGTCCCTGATGGCCGAGACCAACGCTGCCGGGATCATGGTGCTCGAAGGCGGCAAGGTGCGTTACGAAGCTTATGGCTTGGGGCTGAGGCCGGACGACCGTTGGACCAGCTTCTCGGTCGCCAAGAGCTTCACGTCGACGCTGCTCGGCGCGGCGATCAAAGATGGGGCCATCGCCAGCCTCGATGATCCGGTGACCAAGTATATCCCGAAGCTTGCCGGTTCTGCCTACGAGGGCGTGACCGTCCGCCAGCTTGCCACCATGACCAGCGGCGTGAAGTGGGACGAGAGCTACACCGATCCCCAGTCCGACGTGGCGCAGATGAACCGCTACGTGGTCGAATATGGCGGCGATGCGATCGTCGAGCAGATGAAGCGCCTGCCGCGCGAGGCCGCGACGGGCGTAAAGTGGGTTTACAAGACCGGCGAGACCAACCTCATCGGCGTGTTGGTGGAAAATGCGACTGGCAAGTCGCTCGCCGAGTATGCACAGGCCAAGATCGTCGAGCCGGCGGGCTTTGCGGGCGGATTGTTCTGGATGATCGATCCGGGCGCCAATAATATCGGCGGGTGCTGCCTGTCGATCACACTCGCCGACTATGCGCGGATGGGGCAGTTCGCGCTTGAGGGCGGCCAGGGCACGGTGCCCGGCGGCTGGTTCGGCGAAGCGGGCAAGGCGCAGGTCGACTTCGCGCCGCGCGCGCCGGGGTTTGGCTACGGCTACCAGTGGTGGACTTATCCCGGCGGCAGTTACGGGGCGCAAGGGATCTTCGGGCAGGCGATCACGCTGGTGCCCGCCAAGCAGCTGGTGGTGGCGGTGGTGAGCAATTGGCCCGCCGCAAGCTCGCCTGCAAACCGGGCCAAGACCACTGCGGTCGTCGGGAAGATCGCCGCGAGCATCGAATGAGCGCGCCCACAGCCGAATGCCGGGGCGGTTTATGGGCGTCCAGACCCGCTTTAGCGCGGTCCAGACCCCCTTTAGACCCCCTCTAGACCCCTGTTAGACCCCGTTTAGACTCCCTTCAAAACGATGTTTCACGTGGAACATCGCCTTGTTGGGCGTCCCGCTCAGATCACCTGGCGGTAAGATCCGATGTTGCTGTAGCGTTGCAGGATGTTGTCGTGGATGATCGGGCTTAGCAGCTCCGAGAAGGCGCAACCGACAATGCAGTTGTCCCACCACACGACTTCGGACTGCAGCGCCTCTAGCCCCGGCAGCGTCAGCCAGCACAGCTGGCCTTCGTGCATCCGGTTGATCGAGGCGGCGGAAAAACCGGAGATCGAAAGGTCGTGCACCACGCTCTGGAAAGCGCGGCCTCCCGAAGCACGCAGGGTGGCGGGGATCGTCAAACGCGTGCGCGGGCCGCAGCGATCTTCCTGCGCAGCGGCATGATAGGGGTTGGTACTCGGCGGCATCGCTAAACTACCTTGATTCGAAGCCTGCGGTCTCTCGGGGCGAAGTGGTCCGGACGCAGGTTTGCGCCCAAGGTCCCTAATGACCAGCTAGCAAAGGTGGTTAACGACGGATCAAGCAGAGCCTGACGGGTGCCGCTCAGTCGATGCGTTCGCGGTGTAGCCCCTCGAAGCCCTCGATGAGCAGCGCGACCAGGCGGTCGGCGACGACCTCGGGCGGCTTGACGGTCGAGGCATCCTCGCCCGGATAGGCGCGGGCCCGCATTTCGGTGCGGGTCGCGCCCGGATCAACGAGTGCGACGCGCAAGGGGCACAGGCGCTCGACCTCGGCAGCATAGGTCGCAAGCAGGTTCTCGAACGCCGCCTTGGTGGCACCATAAGCACCCCAGTAAGGGCGGGGCGCAGCGCCAACCGAGCTGGTGAGGCCGATGATCCGGCCCGCCGGCGCGCGGCGCAGCATCTGGTCGAAGCCCGCGATCAGCGCCTGGGTTGAGACGACATTGGTGAGCAGCGCCTGGTTGAACTGCTTGGGCTCCATCTGCGAGGCTGGCGTGAGTTCGGGCAGGTAGGCAGCGGCAAGCACCATGATGTCGAGCGTCTGCCAGCGCCCGGCGATCGCGGCAGCGAGGCGCGTGACAGCTTCGGGCTCGATCAGGTCGACAGGCGCAATGGTCGAGGTGCCGCCCACAGCGTGGATCGCGTCCTCCACCTCCTCCAAGGCCTTCACCTTGCGGGCAACGAGGATAACATGCGCGCCGGCCGCGGCGAGCGCTTTGGCCGTGGCGGCACCGATGCCGCGGCTGGCGCCGGTGACAAGTGCGGTCTTGCCGGCGAGCGGCTGGTTATTGTCGTTCATGATGGGTCAGGCAGCTTTCGGATCGGCGAAGGGAAGCTCGGCGGCCTTCTGCTCGGCCTGCCCGAGATCGGTAAGGCTGGTCGGATATTCGCCGGTGAAGCAGGCGTCGCAGAACTGCGGACAGGCGTTGTCACGCCCCTCGCGCCCGACCGCGCGGTACAGCCCGTCGATCGAGATGAAGGCGAGGCTATCGGCCTTGATGAACTCGCGCATCGGCTCAAGGTCCATGCGTGCGGCGAGCAGCTTGGAACGCTCGGGCGTGTCGACCCCGTAGAAGCAGGAATGCGCGGTCGGTGGGCTGGCGACGCGGAAGTGGACTTCGGCCGCACCTGCCTCGCGCATCATCTCGACGATCTTGAGGCTTGTGGTGCCGCGCACGATCGAATCGTCGATCAATACGATGCGTTTGCCTTCCACGAGCGAGCGGTTGGCGTTGTGCTTGCGCTTGACACTCGAATTGCGCGCGCCGTCGGAGGGCTGGATGAAGGTGCGCCCGACATAGTGCGAGCGGATGATGCCAAGCTCGAAGGGCAGGCCCGATTGCTGGGCAAAGCCGATCGCCGCAGGCACGCCGCTGTCGGGCACGGGCACGACGATGTCGGCATCGCACGGCGCTTCGATGGCGAGCTGGGTGCCGATTGCCTTCCTCGCTTCGTAAACCGAGCGCCCGGCAAAGACCGAGTCGGGACGGCTGAAATAGACATGTTCGAAGATGCAAGGGCGAGGGGAAGGGCTGCCGAAGGGGCGAACCGAGCTGATCTCGCCGGCGAAATCGACCATGATCAGCTCGCCCGGCTCGACCTCGCGGATCACCTCGGCGCCGACCACGTCGAAGGCGACGGTCTCAGACGCGAACATGATCGCGTCCCCTGAGCGGCCCATCACCAGCGGGCGGATGCCGAGCGGATCGCGGCAGGCGATCATGCCCTCGGGCGTCATGACGATCAGGGCATAGGCGCCTTCGACCAGCCGCAGCGCATCGACCAGCCGGTCGGCGATGGTCGGATAGCGGCTGGTGGCGACGAGATGGATAATCACCTCGGTGTCGGAGGTCGACTGGAAGATCGAGCCCTTGTTCACGAGGTCCGTACGCAGGGTCATGGCGTTTGAGATATTGCCATTATGCGCGACCGCAAAGCCGCCGCTGGCAAGGTCGGCATAGAGCGGCTGGACGTTTCTGAGGCCGGCGCCGCCGGTGGTAGAATAGCGCACGTGGCCTGCCGCCATGTGGCCGGGAAGCGAAGCGATGGCTCCCGAGGAGGTGAAGTTTTCCGCGACATGGCCGAGGCCGCGCAGTGCAAAGAACTCGTTGCCGTCGAAGCTGACGATCCCGGCCGCCTCCTGCCCACGGTGCTGGAGTGCATGGAGGCCGAGCGCGGTGGTCGCCGACGCATCGTTCGCGCGGATCGCACCGAATATACCGCATTCCTCGCGCAGCTTGTCGCCATCGGCGTCGAGGAAGGGGTGGGTCACATTGAGGGGTGTCATCGGCATCACCAGACTGTCCGCGCAGAAAGCTTCCGGACCGCGTGGTTCCAATGGCGATGTGACAGGCCAATTACAAGGAAAAGCCGAACTGCGGTGAACGGGTTTTTGTGAGCCGCGCGATGAAACGGCAACGGCTTCAGGGCAGGGATTGCGGGTATAGGCTGGCCGCTCTACAGGCAGCGTTCAGCGAACAACGGGCACCTCTCACCACCCATGCTCTCCCCCTTCGAATGGATGATCGCCAAGCGCTACCTCTGGCCCGGCAAGGGGGAGGCGTTTATCGCGCTGGTCGCAGGGATCTCGGTCGGGGTCGTGATGCTCTCGGTCGCGATGCTCGTGATCGTGATGAGCGTGATGAATGGCTTTCGCGGTGAACTGCTCGACAAGATTGTGAACTTGAACGGCCACGCGGTCGTGCAGGCCTATGGCGGCCGGCTCGACAACTGGCAGAGCATCCTCGCCAATGTCGAGCGCACACCGGGCGTGGTCGAAGCCTCGCCGATGATCGAGCAGCCGCTGCTCGTAAATTACGGCGGCCGGGTCGAAGCGATCTTCCTGCGCGGGCAAAGCGACAAGGATCTGAAGGCGCTTGGCGACAAGGTGCTGCTCGGCAACATCGGCAGCCTCTACGCCCCGCCCGCAGAGAACGGCCTTGGCCGCGTGGCGATCGGCAGCCGCCTCGCCGAAAACCTCGGCATCCGGGTGGGCGACGTGATTACCATCATCAACCCGGCGGGGCGCACGACGCCCTTCGGTACCTCGATCCGCCAGGTCGGCTACGAGGTCGGCGCGATCTTCGAGGTGGGCATCTACACCTTCGACGAGAAGTTTGTGATGCTCCCCCTGAAGGACGCGCAGACGCTGCTGCTGATGGGCGATTCGGTGGCGCAGATCGAGATCACGGTCGATGATCCCGACAAGGTCGGCGAGATCCTCGCGCCTGTCGCCAAGCAGCTTTCCGGCAAGGCGGTTATCGCCGACTGGAAGTCGATGAACTCGGCGCTGTTCGAAGCGTTGCAGGTCGAGCGGGTGGCGATGTTCTTCGCGCTGTCCTTCATGGTACTGGTCGCGGCCTTCAACATTCTCTCCAGCCTCGTGATGCTGGTGCGCGCCAAGACCCGCGACATCGCGATCATGCGCACGATGGGCGCGACGCGGCGCTCGATGCTCAAGATCTTCGTCACCACCGGCACCACGGTGGGCGCGATCGGGACAGCGGCAGGGCTGTTGCTGGGCGCCATCGTGCTGTTCTTCCGCGAGCCGATTGTCGCCTTCATCGCCTTTGCCACCGGCCAGGAGATCTGGGACCCGGAGGTGCGCTTCCTCTCAGTGCTGCCCTCGCGCACCGATCCGTGGGAGGTCCTCGGCATCGTCACATTGGCGCTGACGATGAGCTTCCTAGCGACGCTCTACCCGGCGCTCAAGGCGGCGAACACCGATCCGGTGCAGGTGCTGCGTTATGAATAGTTTGCAGATGTCCGGACAACCAATCGTCAGCCTTCGCGGCCTTAGGCGCTCATTCGAGCAGGGCGGGCAGCGCATCGACGTGCTGCGCGGGGTCGATCTCGACATTATGCCGGGCGAGATCGTCGCCTTGCTGGGGCCTTCGGGTTCGGGCAAATCGACCATGCTGCAAGCCGTGGGCCTGCTGGAAGGCGGGTTCGAAGGTTCGATCGCGATTGCCGGGCAGAAGGCCGAGCACATGGCGGGTGACGAGCGCACCAGCCTCAGGCGCGAACATCTCGGCTTCGTCTACCAGTTCCACCACCTGCTCCCCGATTTCGACGCGCGCGAGAACGTGGTGATGCCGCAGATGATCCGCGAAGTGCCGCGGGCCGACGCGGTGATGCGCGCCGACAGCCTGCTGACCAGCCTCGGCCTCGGCGAGCGCCTCACCCACCGTCCCAGCCAGCTTTCGGGCGGCGAGCAGCAGCGCGTTGCAGTCGCCCGCGCGCTTGCCAACCGGCCGACTCTGGTGCTGGCGGACGAGCCGACCGGCAATCTCGACGAAGCCACCGCCGACAACGTGCTGGCAGAGTTCCTCGCTTTGGTGCGGGGCGAGGGCAGCGCGGCGCTGGTCGCCACCCACAACGAACGGCTCGCCGCGCGCATGGATCGCGTCGTCCGCCTGAAGGACGGCGTGCTGATCTAGGATAGGCGCCCGGCCTCTTGGCGTTGCACAAGTGCGGCCAGCGGAGGAACCGAAGCATGACCGACCCATCCAGCACCCTCAACGGCCGCAAGAGCTCTTCGGGCGAAAAGGCGTGGGACGACCGCGCTTCGATCATGCCCGCCACGCAGGACACGCAGCTTTCGGGCGGCGGCATTCCGCTGCTTCGCGGCACCTTTGCCGAAATGATCCGTCACATGGCGCAGCTTCCCGAGGAGGACCGGCCCGGCTATGTCATCGCCAAGGCGGATGACCGGAACTACGATGCCGATGAGGCGATGAAGCTTGCCAGCCGCCCCGACTTTCCCCCAGAAGGCGCTGGTTGATCCAAACGACAAACGGGGGCCTCATGACGACCATTGCCGACTTCAGCGTCACCACTAACAAGGGCGCGGCGCTCGACCTCAAGGACAAACTCGGCACAGTGCTGCTGGTGGTCAATACCGCCAGCAAGTGCGGCTTCACCCCGCAGTATGACGGGCTCGAGAAGCTCTTCCAGCAATATAATGATCGCGGCTTTGAAGTGCTGGGCTTCCCTTGCAATCAGTTCGGCGGGCAGGAGCCAGGCAATGCCGACGAGATCGAACAGTTTTGCAGGGTCAATTTCGGCGTGACCTTCCCGCTGATGGCGAAGGTCGAGGTCAATGGCGGTAATGCCTCGCCGCTCTACGACTGGATGAAGAGCGAGGCGAAGGGCCTGATGGGCTCGACCTCGATCAAGTGGAACTTCACCAAGTTCCTGATCGACCGCCAGGGCAAGGTGGTGCGCCGCTACGCGCCGACTGACGCGCCCGACAAGATCGCCAAGGACATCGCAAAGCTGCTTTAGGCTTTTGCGCCGCCCTGTGCACAGGATAAGCGACAAGGCGCTTTGAGAATCGCTGCGAATTCCTAGATTACGAAGGATGCCCTTTGCCCCCTTCGTTCCTCTGCGCGTGCTGTCGTCCTATTCGATGCTCGAGGGGGCGATCGACCCGAAGGACATTGCCAAGCTGGCCAAGGAGCGCGGCTTTCCGGCCATCGCGATCTGCGACCGCAACGGGCTCTACGGCATCATGCCCTTCGCCGCCGCCTGCAAAAGCGAAGGCGTGCAGCCGATCATCGGCGCGCTATTGGGCGTGGCGCGGGGCGATGATCGAGGGACTATCGATTACCTGCCGCTCTTCGCGCAAGGTGACGAGGGTTACGATAACCTGTGCCACCTCGTTTCGTCTGCTCACCTTGATCGCCCGCTGGAGCGCGACCCGCACGTCACCCTCGCCGATCTGGAAGGCCGCACCGTGGGCCTGATAGCGCTGACCGGCGCGGGCGAGGGCGGGCTGACGCGGCTGATGGCCGAAGGTCAGCTTGAGGCCGCCGCGCGCCTCGCTGACCGCTTGCAAGCGCTGTTCCCCGGGCGGCTCTACATCGAGCTGGCCCGCAGCGGCGACCCGGTCTGCGAGCGTGCCGAGGAAGCTCTGATCGACTTCGCCTATGCCCGCGATCTTCCGTTGGTCGCTACCAACCCGGCCAACTTTGCCGAGCCGCATATGCACAAGGCGCATGACGCCATGCTGTGCATTGCCAATTCGACCCAGATCGAGGCTGATGATCGCCCGCGCTCCAACCCACAGGCTTTCGTCAAGTCGGCGAGCATGATGGCAGAAGCCTTCGCCGACCTCCCCGAGGCGACCGCCAACACCCTCGTTATTGCCCAGCGCTGCGCCTTCGCGCCGCCCTATCGCAAGCCGATCCTGCCGAGCCTTGCTGGCGACCTGGCTGGCGAAGCGCGGATGCTGGCGGAGGATTCACGCGCCGGGCTCGCAGCGCGGCTCGCCGCCTATCCCGACCTCACCGAGGATGAGCGCAAGGTCTATTTCGATCGCCTCGAGTTCGAGATCGACGTGATCGCGGGCATGGGCTTCCCCGGTTACTTCCTGATCGTGGCCGACTTCATCAAGTGGGCCAAGGAACAGGGCATTCCGGTAGGGCCGGGACGCGGTTCGGGCGCAGGCTCGGCGGTCGCCTGGGCGCTGACCATCACCGATCTCGATCCGATCAGGCTGGGCCTGCTGTTCGAGCGTTTCCTCAACCCCGAACGCGTGTCGATGCCGGACTTCGACATCGATTTCTGCGAAACACGGCGGGGCGAAGTGATCCGCTATGTGCAAGCGAAGTACGGCAGCGATCACGTCGCGCAGATCATCACCTTCGGCAAGCTGAAGGCACGCGCCGTGCTGCGCGATTGCGGGCGCATTTTGCAGATGAGCTACGGGCAAGTCGACCGATTGTGCAAGATGATCCCCAACCACCCGACCGACCCGTGGCCGCTACCGCGCGCCCTGAACGGTGCGGCGGACTTCAGGCGCGAATACGACACCAACAGCGAGGTGAAGCGCCTCGTCGACCTCGCGATGCAGCTCGAAGGCCTGCCGCGCAATTCCTCGACCCATGCGGCGGGCGTGGTAATCGGCGACCGGCCGTTGGCCAAGCTGGTGCCACTCTACCGCGATCCGCGCTCGGACATGCCGGTAACGCAGTTCGACATGAAATATGTCGAGAGCTCGGGTCTGGTGAAGTTCGACTTCCTCGGGCTGAAGACGCTCTCGGTGCTGCGCAAGGCCGTCGACCTGCTAGAAGAGCGCGGCATCGCGATCGACCTCGGCGCGCTGCCCTTGGACGACGCGCAGGTCTACAACCTCATGAAGGCGGGCAATACGGTCGGCGTGTTCCAGCTGGAATCGGAAGGCATGCGCCGGACGCTGAAGGCAGTAAAGCCCAGCAATTTCGGCGATATCATCGCCATCGGCGCGCTCTATCGGCCGGGCCCGATGGACAACATCCCGTTGTTCGGACGGCGTAAGAACGGCGTCGAGGCAATCGAATACCCGCACCCGAAGCTCGAAGCGATCCTCTCCGAGACCTACGGCATCATCGTCTATCAGGAACAGGTGATGCAGGCTGCACAGGTGCTTGCTGGTTACTCGCTCGGGGACGCGGACCTTCTGCGCCGCGCGATGGGGAAGAAGGTTCAGGCCGAGATGGACGCGCAGCGCCAGCGCTTCGTCGAAGGCTGCAAGGCCATCTCCGGCATCGAGGCGAAGCGCGCCAACGAGCTGTTCGACTTGATCGACAAGTTTGCCGGCTACGGCTTCAACAAAAGCCACGCCGCTGCTTATGCGCTGCTGTCATACCAAACGGCTTGGCTAAAGTCGCATTACCCGGAAGAATTCTACGCCGCCTCGATGTGTTTCGACATGCACCAGTCGGAAAAGCTCACCGTCTTCGTCGACGATGCGCGGCGCTATCCGAACGGGCAGGGCGGGGTCGCGGTGCTTGCGCCCGACATCAACGCCAGCCACGCGCGATTTACCGTCGAGCAGACCGACACGGGCTATGCGGTGCGCTATGCGCTCGCGGGCATTCGCAACGTCGGCGAAAAGGCGATGGAAGCGATCGTTGACGAGCGGCGGGCGGGCGGGGCCTTCACCAGCCTCAAGAAT
>JBBRUU010000110.1:0-9540 GCA_038247515.1 Sphingomonadales bacterium | reverse complement strand
TTCTTCGATCACGTCGATGCGGTTCACATCCGGCCAATCTGACGGGTTGTGAATGTCGACCACGGTCGCATCCTCGTTCCTGGTATGACCAAGGTGGAGGCGATACACCACCGAAGGCGCGGTGGTGATGAGGTCCAGGTCATATTCGCGGGTCAGGCGTTCCTGAATGATTTCAAGGTGTAGCAGGCCGAGGAACCCGCAGCGGAAGCCGAAGCCGAGTGCGGCGGAGCTTTCCATCTCGAAGCTGAAGCTGGCGTCGTTGAGGCGCAGCTTGGCGATGCTTTCGCGCAGCTTTTCAAAGTCTGCGGCGTCGACCGGGAACAGCCCGCAGAACACCACCGGCTGCACTTCCTTGTAGCCGGGGAGCGCGACGTCCGAACCATTCTTGACCGTGGTGATGGTGTCGCCGACGCGGGCCTGCTCCACCTCTTTGATCTGGGCGGTGATGAAGCCGATCTCGCCCGGGCCGAGTTCCTGCAAATCGGTGCGTTTGGGCGTGAAGCAGCCGACGCGGTCGACAAGGTGCTGCGTGCCGCCTTGCATGAAGCGGATGTTGAGGCCGCGCGAGAGCTTGCCGTCGATCACCCGCACAAGGATGACGACGCCCAGATACGGGTCGTACCACGAGTCCACGAGGCTGGCGGTGAGCGGCGCGTCGACATTGCCCTTGGGCGCAGGAATGCGGGCGACGACGGCTTCGAGCACATCCTCGATCCCGATGCCCGATTTGGCGCTGGTCATCACCGCGCCCGACGCATCGAGGCCGATGATGTCCTCGATCTCCTTGCGGACTTTTTCGGGCTCGGCGGCGGGGAGGTCGATCTTGTTGATGACGGGGACGATTTCGTGATCGTGCTCGATTGACTGGTAGACGTTGGCGAGGGTCTGGGCTTCGACGCCTTGCGCCGCGTCAACGACCAGCAGCGCGCCCTCGCAAGCGGCAAGGCTGCGCGAGACCTCGTAGGCAAAGTCGACATGGCCGGGGGTGTCCATCAGGTTGAGCTGATAGGTCTCGCCGTCCTTGGCGGTGTAATTAAGGCGCACGGTCTGCGCCTTGATGGTAATGCCGCGCTCTTTCTCGATGTCCATGTTATCAAGGACTTGCTCGGACATCTCACGCGCGGTGAGCCCGCCGGTGAACTGGATCAGCCGGTCGGCGAGGGTCGATTTGCCATGGTCGATATGGGCGATGATGCTGAAGTTGCGGATCTTGGAGAGGTGGGTCATTGGATCCGAGACTTAGCTTCCAGTCTGCGCCTTGTCATGCGCCAAAAACGCAACATCCCGACAAGAATTCAGCCCGCATCGTTGCGCGGCGCAGAGGCGTAGCCGAACTTGGGCACCACCCCGCCCTGCTCCATTCCGAGGAATTTGCCCGCGGTGAGCGCTGCCAGCGGGGTTCCGGCGGCAGCCAGCGCATATGGGGAGACGCGGCTGCGAGTGCACAGGCCACCCGACCCGTCCTCGATCAGCGACTGCTCGAACTCCAGCCCTTGCACGTCGCCGTTGGAGCGGATCACGGTTGCAACCGCCAGCTGCCCGCCGCCGAGGTCGACGACGAACTGCGTATCCCGCGGCACATCAGCCAGACCCTGGATCAGCGCGCCCGTCTTGGAGAGGTTACGCAGTGTCACCTCGTAGGCGTAGTCGTCGTGGATCACCTGGATCTTGCGGAACACGGTGCGTCGCCGCGCGCGGCGGGCGCGGCTGGTGTCGGGCTCGATCTTCCACGCCCCGTCCGCCATCTCGCGGCCGAGGGCATCGGCGTCGACCGGCTCGCTGAAGATCGGGCCTTCGAGATAGCGCACCCCGCATGTCTTGAGCGCAGCGAGCAGGCTCGCGCTTTCGATGCCGTTGGCGATAGTGTCCATCTGCAACGCGCCCGCCAGCGCGACGATCGCGCGCACCAGGCCCAGCTCGCGGCTGTCGTGGCGCTCGGCTTCGGCGACCAGCTTCTGGTCGATCTTGATCGCATCGAAGGGCGCGCGGCGCAGGTAGGCGAGCGAGGAGTAGCCCGACCCGAACTCGTCCAGCGTCAGCCGCACCCCGAGTTTGAAGAGCGCTGCAAGCGTGCGGTCGACCACGTTGGCCTCGCCGAAGAACACCGCCTCGCTGATTTCCAGCTCGAGATTGCCTGCGCCGATCGCCGCGGTGTCGATAGCACCGGCGACCAGCTCGACGAAATCGTCAGCAAGGAATAACGCGACCGGCACGTTGACCGCGACCCGCACGCTTTCCGGCCATTCGGCGGCGCGCTGGCAGGCTGCCCCGATCGCCCAGCGCCCGACATCGGCGAGCGAGGCGGAGCCTTCGACGATCTTGGCAAAGTCCTCCTGGTCGATGATCCCGCGTTCGTCATGGTTCCAGCAAACGTGCGCTTCGAGAGCGCACACTGTGCCGGCTTCGGCGGCGACGATCGGCTCGAACCGCAGGAACAGCTGCTCCTCGCACAGCGCCTTGCCGAGGTCCTGTTCGAGCCGGCGGCGGAAGATCGTCTCGTTCTCGAGTTCGCCCGAGAAGAATCGGTACTGCCCTCTCCCGCCGTTCTTCGCGGCGTAAAGCGCAAGGTCAGCGGCACGCTCGATCTCGTCGCGGCTCACCCCGTCATGAGGCACGATGGCGATGCCGACCGAAGCACCGATCACGCAGCGCCCGTCCTCGAGACTGTAGGGCTGGCGCAGCATGGAAATGATCTTGGAGGCGAGCTCGCCCAGGACACCGCGGTCGTCGATATCGGGTAGGATCACCTGGAATTCGTCGCCGCCAAGCCGCCCGATCTCGCAATCGCGATCGATGGCACGCCTGAGCCGCTCTGCGACCTGCTTGAGCAGCTCGTCGCCGGCCGCGTGGCCGAGCGTGTCGTTGACATGCTTAAACCGGTCGAGGTCGATCATCATCACCGCGCAGTTGCGCCGCGCCGCCTTGAAGGCGGTCAGCGTCGCATCGAGCTGGTGCGCCATGCGGTGGCGGTTGCTGAGCCCGGTGAGCGAATCGTAGCGCGCGAGGCGGGCAGTCTCCTCCTCGCGGGTATAGTCGTTGGTGATGTCGACGCCGGTGCCGCGGAAGCCCGCGAAGCGGCCGTCGCGGGACGTGACCGGCTGGCCGGAGAGCCGCAGCACCGCGCCCTCGGGCAGCCGCGCGGCACGCACCGCCATGCCGACGAAGGCTTTGTGCGTGCCGAGCATAAGGGGGAGCGACTTACCGCGCCCCTCACGGTCGGCGGCGATGAAGATCGCAGGTAGTGGCTGGCCGAGCAGGTCCGTCAGCGACAGGCCGAGCCGCACAGCGATCGCGCCGGAGAGATAGGTGAGATTGCCGCTCGCATCGCTCGCCCAGAACCAGCCGAGCCCCGACTGCTCCAGCTCGTCGAGCATGGCGAGCCGCTCGCCATCGCTCAGTGCCGAGGTCGCCGCGTCGCGGGACGCGCCAAACGCAGGCGCGCTACGCGGGGCGGCGCCGTTGCGGGATGACAAGAGACCCTTCAGGGACATCTCGTGGACAGACCTCCAGACATCGGCATTGGCGACGCTAGGAAAAGCGCGCCCGACCTTGTTCGCAAGGTGTAAAGGCCGATGGTTATTTTTCCGCTAAGGCCGTGTCCGGCATGACCCGGTGCAGGCGCATCCGGAGCGCAGGCCTACCAGCCTGCGGCCCCGCCCTGCCCCGGTTGATCCTTGAGCACGGAGAAAGCGTTGTCTGCGCGCCGCTTGAGGGGTGCGTGGAACTCGATCCCCACGCGGTTCTCGCGCGACCAGCGCACCTGCGCGGTGACCGACCTGTCGGCCGTGAACTCGACCCTCACCGCACTGCCGGCGGGCATGTTCCACAGGCCCTCGATCATCGCGCCGCTCTCGGAGATGTTGCGCAGCGTCGCGTTCAGGCGGTTGCCGTCGTGCACCACGGTTACGCGGCGAAGCAGGCCCTGGCGCGGCGCGCGCGCGGATTGCGGTCCATCGGCCTCCGCCACCAGATCGCCCGATACCAATGCGGTCGCATCAGCGGCATCCATCGGCTTGTAATAGATGTAGCCCTGAATGTGGCTGCACCCGAGCAGACGCACCAATTCAAGCTCGTCGAGCGTTTCCACACCTTCGGCGGTGGTGTCCATGTGCAGCGCATCGGCAAGGCTGGTGATCGAGGCGATGATCGCGCCGTTGCGGCTGCCTTCCTCGGTCGCGCCCTGCACGAAGCTGCGGTCGATCTTGATCTTGTCGAACGGCGCCTTCTTCAGATAGCCGAGCGAGGAATAGCCCGTCCCGAAGTCGTCGAGCGCAAGGCGCACGCCGACCCGCTTCAGGGCCTTGAACATCGCATCGGTGCCCGAGCTGTCGTTCAGGAACACGCTTTCGGTGATCTCGAGTTCGAGCCGCGAGGCTGCGACCCCGGCATGGGCGAGCGCGTTGGCAACGATCGTGGGAAGTTCAGGATTGGCGAATTGCAGCGCCGAGACATTGACCGCACACCGGATCGAGCGCGGCCAGCGGGCCATGTCCGCACACGCGGTGCGCAGCGCCCATTGCCCCATGCGGTCGATAAGTCCTGCATCCTCGGCGATTGGCACGAACTTGGCCGGGCTTAGCCAGCCGCGCCTGGGGTGGTTCCAGCGCATCAGTGCCTCGAAGCCGACGATCTTCTCGTTCGCGGCATAGACGATCGGCTGATAGTAAAGCTGGAGCTCGCCCTTGACAATCGCTTCGCGCAGGTCCTGTTCAAGCTCGGCGCGCTCTTCGGCGGCAGCGTGGAGGTCTTCGGCGTAGAACCGGAACACCCCGCGCCCGGCGTCCTTGGCGGCGTAGAGGGCAAGGTCGACGTTGCGGATCAATTCGTCGCTGCTGGCGCCGTGTTCGGGGGCAAGCGCGATGCCGACCGAAGCGCCGATCACCACGCTCTGGCCCTGGATCGAATAGGGCTGCGACAGCGAAGCAATGATCTCCTGCGCCATGTGGCCCAGCATGTTGCGATCCTGCTGGCCGGGGACGATCACCTGGAACTCGTCGCCGCCCAGGCGCCCGCAGCGTCCCGCTGCGCCGATCCCGCGCTCGAGGCGCTGGGCGACCTGTTTGAGCAGCGCATCGCCCGCCGGGTGGCCGAGGGTATCGTTGACTTGCTTGAAGCGGTCGAGGTCCAGCATCAGCACCGCGCAGGCCCGCTCGCGCCCGCTAGGGGCGGCAAGAATCTGCTCGAGCGCCTGGCTCATCTGCACACGGTTGGCGAGGCCGGTGAGCGAATCGTAGTGGGCAAGGCGCGAGACCTGCTGCTCGCTGCGGCGCTTTTCGGTAAGGTCGGTGCCGTGGCCGCGGAAGCCGCAGAAGTTCTTGTAGCTGTCGTAGACAGGGCGGCCCGCGAGCGCCCACCAACGCTCGTCCCCGGTGGTCGCGGCGCGCACCTCCACATCGTGAAAGGCCGACCGCGCGGAGAGGTGGAAGGCGAGCGTGCGCTCGGCATCGGCGGCGCCCTTGTTCGGGTCGACAATCTCGCTCAGCGGACAACCGACGACTTCGTCGGTGGTCTTGCCAAGCACCATCGCAGCCTTGGGCGAGATGTAGGTGAGAAGGCCGCGGCGGTCGGTTTCCCAGAACCAGCCCTGCCCGGTTTCCTCGAAGCTGCGCAGGATGTCCTCGGCGCGCGCCGCGACACGTTCGCGGGCCTCTCGGGAGAGGCGGCGATCGGTGGCAGCCTTCCATTCGAGCCGCGCGATGAGCAGCAGAGTGATTGCCGCAGCGATGACCGCAGCATAGGTGACCGGCTGGGGGGCAAGCACGGCAAACCCCGCCCAGCTGGCGATCTTGGCGCAAAACAGCGACACGATCCGCATGTCGAACATGGCGGCGGCAGCAGCGTTGATGCACACCATCGTGCCGATCGCCCATTGCCATGGCAGGCCTTCGCCGACCCACATCGCTAGCGCGATGCCAGCGCAGGCCATAGGTAGCACGATCCCCACGAACACGATCCCGAGGCGTATGGTGCTGACGCTCTCGGCCCGACGCTCGGTCTCGGCGAAGAGGCTGCCGCAGGCGAACAGCGTGGCGGACGCCAACGCCGCGGCGCAGGTAGTGACCGAGGGCAGTCCCTGAAAGACGATCGCGGCGATTGCGAAGGCGGCGAGAAGGAACAGGGCCATGCTCCCCGCCTGGCGCGGAAGGAAGAAGGTCTGCTCGCTTGCCGGCTCGTCGATCGCGGGCGTGAACCCGCTCGAAGTTTCGATGCGCAGGCGCTCGCCGCCACGGCGCTCGCCGCGACCGCGCTGTTCGAGCGCGCGCGTCTCGGCGCCTGCCTTCTTGCTCGCCAAGGAGTGCAGATCGTGGCCCGAACCAAGCGGTCGCGGACTATTCGATGCGAATTTTCTTATGGGTTCCCCAGCCATCTCGTCTCTTTGACGTAGCAGGGCTGAGAGAAGCGTTAATCGGGATACCTAATTCTTCATGACTTGAGCGATCGAGCAAAGGCAATGCCTCTGCCCACGCTTGCAACTTGCCAGCCGAAGCTGCATTCTGAGGACCGAGGCCATGTTAACCGATTGCCGCCAAGAAAGCGGCGGGCGCAAGGCCAGCAAAAGGGGATTTTATGGCACGCAGCGAAGTGAAGCTCGAGAACGAAGCGGCCCAGTCCACCAACGCCCTCGGGCCGCTAATCGGCGTGGCGCGCGAGGACTTCGTGAGCGCGGTCGCGCTGCTGCTGCGCGAGACCGCGACCGACCCTTCGCGCCTCGTCCGCCACTCTGCCGCGATGGCGCAGGACATGGTCAAGATCCTGACCGGCAAGAGCGAGCTTGCGCCCGACCCCAAAGACAAGCGGTTCATGGACCCGGCATGGCAATACAACCCCTTCTTCCGCGCCGGCGCGCAGTACTACCTCGCGGTACAGAAGGGGATGCGGGGCTGGCTCGACGAGCTCAAACTCGATGAACTTGAGCGCAACCGCGCCAATTTCATCGCCAACATCATCCTCGACAGCCTCGCGCCCTGCAATACGCTAATCGGCAACCCGACAGCGCAAAAGCGGGTGATCGATTCCGGCGGCCTCAGCCTCATCAAGGGGCTCCAGAACGCCTACAATGACTTGGTCCACAACAAGGGCATGGTCAGCCAGGTCGACAAGCGCCCCTTCAAGCTGGGCGAAAACGTCGCGACGTCCAAGGGCGCGGTGGTGCTGCGGACCGAGATGATGGAGCTGATCCACTACGCCCCGACCACCGAGGAAGTGTATGAAATTCCTCAGCTCACCATTCCGCCGCAGATCAACAAGATGTATATCAACGACCTCTCGCCCGATAAGTCGGTGGTCAAGTGGCAGCTTGACAACGGTATCGTGACCTTCGTGATCTCGTGGCGCAATCCAACCAAGGAACAGGGCAAGTGGGGGATCGCCGATTACGTGAACTCCTGCAGCGAGGCGATGGAGGCGGTGGCCGCGATCACCGGCGCCAAGAAGGTCAACGTATCGGCCGGATGTTCGGGCGGGCAGACCGCGGCAATGCTCGCCTCCATGCTCGCCGCCGAAAAGTCCGACCTGCTCGGCACGCTGACGCTGATGGTCTGCGTGCTGCACCCGATGGCAACCGACATCGAGGCAGGATCGCTGGTGTCCGAGAACGGCATGAAGCTCGCCCGCCAGCGCGCCACCAAAGCGGGCGTCATCAAGGCTGACGATCTGGCGCGCGGCTTTGCCTGGCTGCGCCCGAATGATCTGATCTGGAATTACGTCATTAACAACTACCTGCTCGGCGCCGATCCGCCGGCCTTCGACGTGTTGTTCTGGAACTCCGATGCCACCAACCTATCGGCAACCCTGATGGGCGACTTCCTGACAATCTACGAAACGCTCGCCTTCACCAAGCACGGCGAAGTCGAGATGGTCGATCACAAGATCGACCTCAGCAAGGTGACGGCGGACCTGTTCATCCTCGGCGGGGTGACCGATCACATCACGCCGTGGAAGGCGACCTACCGCTCGACCCAGCTGTTCGGATCGAAGGACGTAACCTACGTCCTCAGCCAATCGGGCCACATGCAGGCGATCCTCAACCCCCCCGGAAATCCCAAAGCCAAGTACTTTGTGCAAGGCAAGAAGGGCAAGCTTCCCGCGACCGCCGACGAGTGGTTGCAAGGCACCGAGGAGGTCAAGGGCAGCTGGTGGCCGCTATGGATGGAATGGGTGCAGGCGCGCTCGGGCAAAACAAAGCTGGCCCCCGCTCAGCTTGGGAATGCCACCTATCAGCCGCTTGACCCTGCGCCGGGACTCTACGTGTTAGAAGAAGTCTGATATTGCAGTGCAGCGCAAGGCGGCTTGAGGGCTGCGTCGGCGTAAATGTTTTGTGGGCGCGCGTATGACGGGATCAATATGCGCGCTCGTTCCGCGCCGGTAGTGGCGCTTAGAAAGGACGGGTTTTTCGTGGCCAATGCAATGGACGGCGCAGTCGTCAAAATGGAAGAGGTAGGCGGCCGGACGCTACGGACTGCGACCTGGCGGTTGGGTATGCCCTCCGACCACCTCCCGATTTTGTTCTTCAACGGCATCGGCGCAAATATCGAGGCGGTTGCTCCGCTTGCTGCTGCCATGCCCGAGCGCGGCTTCATCATGTTCGATATGCCCGGCATCGGCGAATCGCCCGATCCGCTGGTGCCGTATAACCCCTTCACGATGAGCTGGACGGCCGCGCAGTTGCTCGACAGGTACGGGCTCGACGAGGTCGATGTGATGGGAGTATCATGGGGCGGCGCAATGGCGCAGCATTTCGCACTCCAGCACCCCGGGCGCACCCGGCGGCTGACTCTGATCGCCACCACGCCCGGCATGGTGATGGTTCCGGGCAATCCGGCGGCCTTCACTAAAATGGCCGACCCGCGCCGCTATGTGGACCCCAAGTTCATGGCTAAGCACTTCACCACCCTTTACGGCGGGCTCACCAAGGACGGCGCCGACGACGACCACAAGAACAGCCATATCAGCCGGCTGAAGCCGCCCTCTCCGCGCGGCTACATGTACCAGCTGATGTGCATGATGGGCTGGACGAGCCTTCCGGGGCTGCCCTTCATGAAGAAGGAAACGCTGATCATGATGGGCGAGGATGACAACATCGTCCCCCTCATCAACGGCAAAATCCTCAAGGCGATGATCCCGAATTCGCGCCTCGAGACATTCGTCGGCGGCGGACACCTGTTCCTGCTGACGCACGCCGACGAGAGCGTCGCGGTGATCCGCGACTTCCTCGACGCAGCCGACACGGCAAAGGAAATGAAGCGCGCGGCTGCCTGAGCGCGCTTTGTTGGCTGGCGGGAATCCAACGGTCCCGACCAGTGGTTTCCCCCCAAGCGCCATAACCGCAGAAATCCTCGCTTTTGAGGAGTTGATGTATGTGGTCGGGAATCCTTAATCCCGTTTTGTGCCCCAAATTGTGCCCGCTGCTGTGCGCGGCACTGTGCTCGTCACCGTGTCCGTCACTGCCCACTGTGATGCCGTGCCTTTACCATCGCGGCACTGGCCGGGCGGGGTCGGTGAAATGAGTGTCTATCGCAGAGGCATGATTTTCTGGTGGCG
>JBBRUU010000109.1:0-9589 GCA_038247515.1 Sphingomonadales bacterium | reverse complement strand
GGTCCACTGGCCGCGGAACAGCGGACGGATCGCGGCCCCCGCCACATCGGCGAGGCGCAGGGCGAGGGCGAGGTCTTTATCGATAGACGCGTTTGCCATCAGCGGCTCTTCCAGTAGCCAAAGGCAAGTTGCTGCTGTGCCTTCACATGTTCAAGAGCGTCCGGCCCAGTCCACTCGCCCTGGAAGCCAGCGGCCTTGGCGCGGGTCACCCACCAGCCTTGGCCGGGCAATTCGTCGGATTGCCGAACGACGAGTACCGCCAACAATGGCTCGGCATTAGCTCTCGCATGATCGTCGATCCTGTCGAGGACACGGCCCAATTGGCCAACAAGGTTGGTGTTGAAGTCAAAGCCTAGGCGTTCGATGACTTCCTTGTAGGTAAGCGGATGCCCCTCGCGCGCAGCTTCGAGAAGCATTTCTCGAACTGGGCGCGGGTCGAGTGCCATCAATCAAACAAGCTCGACACCGAGCTTTCGTCAGCAATCCGCCGGATCGCCTCGCCCACCAGCGGGGCGATGGGCAGGATGCGGATGCGGCTCGATGCTTGGTCGGCCTCCGTAGGCCGGATCGAATCCGTGATCACCAGTTCCTTGAGGCTCGATCCGTCGATGCGCGCCACCGCGCCGCCCGACAGCACGCCGTGCGTGGCATAAGCAAGCACGCGTTTGGCGCCTTGCTTGAGCAGCGCATCGGCCGCATTGCACAGCGTACCGGCCGTATCGATCATGTCGTCGATCAAGACCGCAGTCTTGCCTTCGACTTCACCGATGATGTTCATCACCTCGCTCTCGCCCGGTCGGTCGCGGCGCTTGTCGACGATCGCCAGCGGGGCGTTGTTGAGCCGCTTGGCCAGCGCGCGGGCGCGGACCACGCCGCCAACGTCGGGCGAGACCACCATCAGTTGTTGGCCGCCATAGCGGGCCTGAATATCGGCGGCCACCACCGGCGCGGCATACAGATTGTCGGTTGGGATGTCGAAGAAGCCCTGGATCTGCCCGGCGTGCAGGTCCACCGCCAGCACCCGGTCGGCCCCGGCCTCGGTAATCAGGTTCGCTACCAGCTTGGCCGAGATCGGCGTGCGCGGTCCGGGCTTACGATCCTGCCGCGCGTAGCCGAAATAGGGAACCACCGCAGTGATCCGCTTGGCAGACGCGCGGCGCAGCGCGTCGATGCAGATCAGCAGCTCCATAAGGTTGTCGTTCGCCGGAAAGCTGGTCGGCTGGACGACGAACACGTCCTCCCCGCGCACGTTCTCGTGGATCTCGACGAACACCTCCTCGTCCGCAAAGCGCCGGACGCTGGCGTCGGTGAGCGGGATTTCGAGATAGGCCGCAATGGCCCGGGCAAGCGGCAGGTTCGAATTGCCGGACATGATCTTCATGGAAGCGAATCCCCGAGGCAGGCGTGACGTGCCTCGCCTAGCGCCGCGTCATGGAATTGCAACGCAAGAGGGGGCGTTCTCGTCAGCTATTCGGAGGAGCGTTGCAGTGCGGCGGCGGGAAGGGAAAGAACCCACCGCCGCACCCGCCCCGCCCCCAGGCGGAAGGATTGCCGGGGCTTGTGCCTCAGCCCGGCGCCTTCCACACCGAAAAGGACCGCACCCGCATCTCGCCCGTGCCGCCGACATAGTCGCCGCTGTGCTTGACCGCGACGTTCATCAGCGGGAACCAGGTGATCCCGCGGAACGGGTTGACCGTCTGGTAGGTCTCCTTCCCGTCGACGAACCACGTGATGTACGAGGGCGAGATATCTACAGCGTAGCGGTGGTAGGAATTGTCGAAGCCGCCCAACCCGTAGATGCTGGTAGCATCGGCTTGCATCAGCGCGGTGAAGGTCCGCGCGCCGTTCGCGCCGCCGTGAATGTTGCCGCTGATGTTGCGCGCGAAATTCCAGCCGTTTGAATAGCCGAAGCCTTCATAAACATCGATCTCAGGCGGCCAGCCGGTAGTCGGCAACAGCCACAGCGCAGGCCAGCCGCCGCGGCGGTTGGGCATCATCGCGGTCCATTCGTACTGGCCGTATTGCAGTTGAGTGGCGGGCATCTTCTCCCCCGTGAGAATGGCTGCGCCGTGGTTCCAGAAGGTGCCGTCGTACTGGATCAGGCTGGCGAGCTGCTGACTGCGGATCACCACCTCGCCGTTCTCGACGCCCAGCGGCGGCAACGGCGACCGGTGCTGCTCCGGATCGAGGTAGAGGCCGGTCTCGGCATTGCCCGGCTGGGTGCGGCCGTGCGGGAGCTTGGTGCTCCAGGCGTCGGACCCGCCCGCGTCGCTCCACTTCACTGCCGCCGGGTCGAGCTTGTAGGCAAGCGTGCCGGTCGCCGCAAAGGTGCGCGCCGGGCGGAACCCGCTCGACTTGGCAAACGTCTGCGCCGCGCCGGTGACGGCGGTGACCTTCGCCAACGAGTTGAATACCTGGCCGCCAATCGCACCTTCAGGCATGATCAGTTCGAACTGCCGGCCGGCGTCCATACCGATCAGCGGGATGCGCACTGTCTGCTCGCGCGCATCGCCGGGGCGGAAGATCACCGTCGTGTCGACCCGTTGGAAATGGTATCCCTCGATGCCCGCCATTGTGCCCGTGCCGTTGCGTGTCAACAGGCGCACGATCACCGTGTTGGGGGTTGCCCGGTTGAGGCGGATCGGCACGAAGGCCTCAGTCGCTCCCACCGGAACTTTGACATAGCCGATGCTGACATGGGCCGTCGTAGGGTAGACCGTCCCGCCCTTGAAATCGAAGGTGGTAAAGGGATTGGTCACCGTGCTGGTAGTCAGCGGCGAGGTGCCCAGCGCGGCCCATTGGTCAGGCAGCGGCTGGACGCTGGTTGCTGTGGGGGCAGCGGGAGCTTGTGCGCTGGAAGGCGCCGCGCTTTCATCGGCGCCGCACCCACCGAGCATCGAGATGAGAACTGAAAGAGTGACGAAACGCTTCATGGGGACAATCTCGCTTTGTTCGACTAGAGACACAGCGGTATTGTCAGATAAAATTCTAATTTATATTAAATTGAGACGAGACGATTCCTAACTTAGGCAATTAAAGTGAATTATCTAGTAATGGATGTATTTTGTAAAACGGTTCGTCGCAATCTCTCTAATTGATCTTTCTTCTCGTATCATTTGATAAACCGCTCGTCTGACTGCTGCGACGAATTGAAAAACGCGATTCGACTGCCGCTGCACAAAACCAGGCAGTATGATGCACGATTCGGAAATGGGCGGAGGATCGTGATGAGACCCGGCGAACTGCGCTCGCTGGCGTGCGGATCAGGCTTCCAGCTCGATGTCCCAGTACAGCCAGTCGCGCCAGGTCTCGTGGAGATAGCCCGGCGGGAAAAGCTTGCCATGCTGCTGCAACTGCCAGCTGGTCGGGCGGATCGGGGCCTGGTGGACCGGCATCGCGGCCTGCTTGGGCGTGCGACCGCCCTTCTTCATGTTGCACGGGGCGCAGGCGGTGATGATGTTCTCCCACGTGGTCCGCCCGCCGAGCCGGCGCGGCTGCACGTGGTCGAAGGTCAGGTGCTCGTGGCTGCCGCAATACTGGCACTGGAAGCGGTCGCGCAGGAACACGTTGAAGCGTGTGAAGGCCGGAAACTCGGAATGCTTCACATATTGCCTGAGCGCGATCACGCTCGGGATTTTCATGTCGAAGCTGGGCGAGTGCACCTCGCGGTCGTAGCTGGCGACGATGTCCACGCGGTCGAGGAACACCGCTTTGATCGCGGTCTGCCACGGCCACAGGCTCAGCGGGTAATAGGACAGCGGCGTGTAATCGGCGTTGAGCACCAGCGCCGGACAGGCCGAAAGGTTGCGCGTCGGGTCCTCGTCGACCCCGCGGAACTTGGCCACTTTCTCGATCAGTTCGGCGTTGAGCACGTCGGGCCTTTCTCCCTAATAGACCTGCATCCTGACGTGGCACGGCAAAGAGTCAAACCCGTTACAGCTTGGCTATCCACAAGGCAAAGCTGTTCAGACCCTTTGGGGAGGCTGTGGAGAGGCTGTGGGGAAGGCTGTGGAGACGCGGTGGATAGCGCCGTAAAATGTCCTGTGGCATGGCGCGGGCGATGGTTGATCCTGTGCCCCTCGTGACCCGTTTCGCGCCGAGCCCCAACGGGCGGCTGCATCTGGGTCATGCGCTTTCCGCCATCGTCGCGCATGATCTGGCGCGGGCGGCCAAAGACCATGGCGGCGGCCGGTTCCTGCTCAGGATCGAGGATATCGACGGGCCAAGGTCGCAGCCGCAGTTCGCCGACGAATTCCGCCGCGATCTCGCGTGGCTGGGGCTGGAGTGGGACGAGGTGCCCGCGCAATCGGCCCGGCTTGCCAGCTACGCCGCCGCCGCCGAATCGCTGAAGGCACGCGGACTGCTTTACCCGTGCACCTGCACCCGCAAACAGATCGAAGCAGCAGGGGCGATCGAGGGTTCGGATGGCCTCATCTACCCCGGCACCTGCAAGCGCACCCCGCCTGACCCCGCGCGGCCCTCGGCATGGCGGCTCGATGCCGGACGGGCGCTGGCGCAGACCGGCCCGCTGGTGTGGGAGGATGTGCTCGCCGGGCCGCAAACCGCTAACCTCTCCGGCCTCGGAGATGTGGTGCTGGTGCGCAAGGATCTGCCCGCCAGCTATCACCTTGCCGTCACGCTTGACGATGCCGCCGACGGCGTGACGCTGGTGACGCGCGGCGCGGACCTGTTTACAGCGACCCACGTCCACCGCACCCTGCAAGCCCTGCTCGGACTGCCGGTGCCGCGCTGGCATCACCACCCGCTGCTCACCGATAGGGCGGGCGAAAAGCTCGCCAAGCGCCGGGGCTCCCCCGCCCTTGCGCAGCAGCGCGAAGCGGGCGAGGACGGGCGCATGATCGCCGAGCAACTCCGGTTGCAGCATTTGAGGCTTGGAACCTAAACGGCATAGGCCCATTTAGCAGGCATGAACTACGCCCTTGTGCCCGTACTGCTCGTCCTGATGGGACTGGTGGCCTTTTCGCTGATCAAAGGGATCATCGCTTTCCTCAAGACGACCAAGATCGACCTTGAAACCGGCGAAGGCTCGACCGCGACCGATATGCAGCTCGCCCAGAACAAGGCGATGTATGCGCGCGTCAAGTATCAGGCATTGGCGATCGCGGTGGTGGCGATCATTCTGGCCGTTGCGCGCTAGGTCGTCGCCCGGTGGTCAAGCTCAACAGGATCTACACGCGCACCGGGGATGACGGGACGACCGGCCTCGTCGATGGCTCGCGCTGCCCCAAGCATTCCGCTCGTATCGCCGCGATGGGCCGCGTCGACGAGGCTAACTCTGCGATCGGCCTCGCCATCTGTGCGCTGACAGGCGAGAGCCACCGCGCGCTGCTGACGCGGATCCAGAACGACATGTTCGACCTCGGTGCCGACATTGCGACGCCCGCAGCCGACGGCGACTTTACGCCATCGCAGATGGTGCTCAGGATCATCGCCGTCCAGCCCGAATGGATCGAGACGCAGATCGACGCGCTGAACGAGCGGCTCGAGCCGCTGACCAGCTTCGTGCTCCCCGGCGGGAGCGAGGCAGCAGCGCGCGTCCATGTCGCCCGCGCCACAACGCGTGCAGCAGAGCGCGCGATGGTGGCGCTCGCGGCGCAGGACCCGGTCAACCCGGCGGCGCTGGCCTACATCAACCGGCTTTCCGACCTGCTGTTCGTGCTCGCCCGGGTGGCGAACGACGACGGACGCGCCGATGTGAAGTGGGTTCCGGGCGCTAACCGCTAGCTTTTGCATAGGCGCCTCGCTAGTGCAGCGCCTATTGCTGCACTTGCGAAGGAAAAGCGCCCCCCATGCATAGCCCAATGCGCAACATCGCCGTCATCGGAGCCGGACAGATGGGGACGGGCATCGCCCAGACCGTCGCCGGCAATGGCATGAATGTCATGCTCACCGACGTCGATCTCCCGCGCGCCGAAGCGGGCAAGGCGGCCATCGAAAAAGCGCTGGTGAAGCTGATGGGCCGCGGCAAGATCGAGGCGCACGAGGCGGAAAGCCTGCTGGCTCGCATCACGCCGGTCGCCGATTACGCCCCCTTTGCCGAGGCCGACCTCATCATCGAAGCCGCGACCGAGCGCGAGGAGATCAAGAACATGATCTTCGAGCATGCGGGCAAGGTGCTGCACGCCGATGCCATCATGGCGACCAACACTTCGTCGATCCCGATCACCCGCATGGCCAACCATTCGCCCGATGCAGGCCGCTTCATCGGGCTGCATTTCTTCAACCCGGTACCGGTGATGGGCCTGATCGAGGTGATCCCCGGCCTCGCCACCGCGCCCGCCACTACCGACCACGTTACCGCCTTTGCCAAAGGGCTGGGCAAGGAAGTGGTGCTGAGCCAGGACGAGCCCGGCTTCGTCGTCAATCGCATCCTGCTGCCGATGATCAACGAAGCGGTGTTCGTACTCGGCCAGTCGACCGCCGGGATCGAGGACATCGACAAGGGCTGCCGGCTCGGGCTCAACCACCCGATGGGGCCGCTGCAACTGGCGGATTTCGTCGGGCTCGACACCTGCCTCGACATCATGAACGTGCTCTATACCACCACCCGCGACAGCAAGTACCGCGCCGCGCCGCTGCTGGTGAAATATGTCGAGGCCGGCTGGCTGGGCCGCAAGACCGGGCGCGGTTTCTACGACTACACAGGCGAGGCTCCCGTCCCGACCCGTTAAGTCCTGGCCAGCTGATCGGGGGCCGGCTGATCGCGGGCCGGCTGATCGGGCGCATTCGCCGCGCGGCTTGTCGCAAGGCCTGCAATGCCCGGCCCCAGTGGTGCGATAATCATGGGGAAGGAGAATCCCCATGAGCAAGCAAGCCACCAAGACCCCCGGTCACCCCGAAGGTCTTCCGCCCGAAGCGCTCAACGACGAGCAGGATCCGGTCGGCCAGCAGGCGCAGGACGTTGCCCAAGACGCCATGCGCGAGGGCAGCCACACCACAAGCCCGCTCGAAAGCACCAAGCCTGAATCGAACCCTTACGACCCCGCGCCCGACAGCACGGGCGATCTGGTCGACGAGATGCGCCGCATGGAAGGCGAAGGCCGGATCGACATGTCGGCCTTCGCAGGTGAGCCCAATCACGACGACGAGCCCGATACCTATGGCGGCGTGACCACCGACGACGATAACGCCGATTGGCTTACCGCCGACGGCGAGGCGCTGGCCGAAGTGGAAGCTGGCGAGAATCCGGACGAAGACGATGACGTCGAGGATATTGAGCGAATTCTGCTCGATATCGACGGGGAGGAGGAGGAATAAGGCTCTCACCCCGCGCCTCCCGCCGCCCCCGCACCAGCCTACTCGGCCGGGGGAGGCTCGTCGCTGCTGGACGACAAGAAGCCGCCCGAGGGGCCCTGAGTCACGACGGCTGTCGGCGCTAGCGGCGCTGTCATGGGATTGCCGCTGGGCCCAGTGGAATCTTCAGTGGAATCTCCAGCGGCCTCGCCTGCCGATGGTTTCCCTGTGAATTCGCCGAACACCGACGTCGGGCTGGCCGAACCCCAACCCGCGCCGGCGGGCTTGCCGTCTTCGCGCGGGGTTTCGGAGCTTACCTGCGCTGCGCTCGCCTGGCCTTCAGGGTTGGTGCCGAATCGCTCGACCACGGCGGTGAGCACACCGCCATCGTCGGAGGTGCCGACCATCGACACCGCGCCGATGACGGTTATCGCGGCAAAGGCAAGCGCGGCCTTGCTGTTCTCGAACAGGGTTCTGGACATGGGCCGAGTCTAACCGAGCGTGGTTAAGTCTTAGTTGAAGCCGCTCAGCGGCCTAGGCGTCCTCAGCGCTTGGCCAGCCCGCGCTTCCAATCGTAAAGCAGGTCGAGCGCCTCGCGCGGGGTCAGCGCGTCGAGATCGGCGCTGCGCAGGGCTTCGGCGAGCTCGTGTTCGGGGCTGGCTGGCTCGGGTTCGGCGCGCAGATTGGCGAACAGCGGCAGGTCGCCCAGCCCCGCTGCGATGCCGCCGGTCGCCTCGCGGGTAGCCTCGAGCTTGGCGAGCACCGCCTTGGCGCGCGCCACCACCGGGCCGGGCACCCCGGCAAGCCGCGCGACAGCAAGGCCGTAGGAGCGGTCCGCCGGGCCTTGCGCCAACTCGTGCAGCAGCACCAGATCGCCCTGCCATTCGCGCGCGCGGACGTGGTGCAGGCTCAACGCCTCGCATGTCTCGGCCAGCCGCGCGAGCTCGTGGTAGTGCGTCGCAAACAGGCAGCGGCAGCGGATCTGCGAGTGCACCGCCTCGGCCACCGCCCAGGCGAGCGCCAGCCCGTCATAGGTCGAGGTGCCGCGCCCGACCTCGTCGAGGATCACGAAGCTTTGGGGCGTGGCCTGCGCGAGGATCGCGGCGGTTTCGACCATTTCGACCATGAAGGTCGATCGGCCCCGCGCCAGATTGTCCGCCGCGCCGACCCGGCTGAACAAGCGGTCGACAAGGCCGATCCGCGCGGCGCTGGCGGGGACGAAACACCCCGCCTGCGCGAGCACAACGATCAGCGCATTCTGCCGCAGGAAGGTCGACTTGCCGCCCATGTTCGGGCCGCCGATCAGCCACAACCGGTCATTAGCGCCCAGCGCGCAATCGTTGGCCACGAACCGCTCCTGCGCCTTGGCAAGCGCAGCCTCGACCACCGGATGCCGTCCGCCGCTGATGGCGAGGCCGGCGTCTTCGGCAATTTCCGGGCGGCACCAGTCGGCCTCGCTCGCTCGCTCGGCATTGCCCGCGGCGACATCGATCCGGGCGAGCGCGGCGGCGGTCGCGGCGATGGCCTCACGCGCGGCGGCGACCTGGGCCACCAGCGTTTCGAAATGCGCTTCCTCGCAGACCAGCGCATGGCCCCCCGCCTCGGCAATGCGCGCCGCTTCCTCGTGCAGGCGCAGCGAGTTGAAGCGCACCTGATCCTTCATCGTCTGGCGGTGGGTGAAGCCGCTGTCAGCCGCCATCAGCCGGTCGGCATGGCGCGCGGCGACCTCGATGAAATAGCCCAGCACGCCGTTGTGGCGGATCTTGAGCGCCGGGATCCCGGTTTCCTCGCGGTAGCGCGCCTCCATCGCGGCGATCGCGCGGCGGGCGTTGCCGGACGCGGCGCGCAGCTCGTCGAGGCCTGCGTCGTAGCCGTCGGCGATAAAGCCGCCGCTCGACCGCTCGGTCGGGGGGGCCGGCACCAGCGCGCGGGCGAGGTGATCGGTGAGCGCGCCGTGGCCGGTCAGCCGGGCGAGCACGCTATCCAGCAGCGCAGGCCGGTCAGGCGCGCCGGCGAGCCAGTGATGCAACCGCGCCGCCTCGCTCAAACCATCGCGAAGCTGGCCGAGATCGCGCGGGCTGCCCCGCCCCGCCACCACCCGCCCCAGCGCGCGGCCGAGGTCGGAAATGCTGCGCAAGGCAGCGCGCAATTGCGATCGCTCGATCGGGCGATCGCGCCAGAACTGCACCAGCGCGAGCCGCGCCTCGATCTGGCCTGCATCCAGCAGCGGGGCGGAGAGGTCGTCGGCCAAAGCCCTCGAGCCTGCGCCCGTGACGCAGCGGTCGACCGCGCCGATCAGGCTGCCTGCGCGCGAACCCCCGGTGGTGCTTTCGAG
>JBBRUU010000108.1:0-9941 GCA_038247515.1 Sphingomonadales bacterium | reverse complement strand
CCAGCATTGCGGCGCGGTCGAACCCGAGCCGAACCGGCCCGCCCAGCGCCATGTTCGACGTCCCGATCCGCCCGTCAGGCGCCATCGCGAGCCCCGCGACCGACCAGCGCAGCCCGTGCGACACAACACCGTTCACGGCGCCCATCGGGAACAGAGAAACCCGCGCCCCGGCCGTCATCTCGAGCTCCAGCATGGGCGGACACAGAAAGCACAGATCGGCGCCGCCGATCAGCACGCAGGGGGTCGCGGCGAATTTCACCAGCGCGTTCATCGCCGCCATGTGATGGTCGATCCTGCCGCCGAGAAACCCCAACCCGAGAAACAGCGGCGCCGCGACCGTGCGCAGGCACTTCTCCAGATCGGTGCTGTCCTGCTCGGCGATCTCGTGAACCGGCACGCCGCGCGTTCGCAGCGCAGCCGCGCTCTTGATCGAGTCCATGTCGCCGATGACGGCCCGGAACGGGACGCCCGGCGGCAGCGCCGTGTCCCCGCCGCCGTCCGCCGCCACCGCCTCGGGCGCCAGCGCCAGCACGCGCGCCAGTTGCGCCGCGTCGACCGGCCCGCCGCCGACCAGCGTCACCGGCCCGGACGCGCGGTAAAGGACGGTCACTCCCAAGGCTGGATGGCGACCGCCGATAGCGAATTCTGCGGCGAGCCGTCGATCAGCCGATCCGAATACGTGAGATAGACCAGCGCATTGCGCGCCTCGTCATGAAAGCGAACGACCTGGATGCGCTTGAACAGGATGCTGGCGCGCCGGCCGAACACTTCCTCGCCTTCCTCGAGTTCGTCGCGGAACCGTACCGGCCCGGTCTGCCGGCACGCGATGGACGCGTCCGCCGTATCCTCGGCCAGCCCGAGCGAACCCGAGATGCCGCCGGTTCGCGCCCGGCTGACGTAGCAGCTCACCCCCTCGACCTTCGGGTCGTCGAAGACCTCGACGACGATGCGATGGTTTGCCCCGAGGATCTTGAACGCCGTCGTCACCTCGCCGATCTCCTCGGCACGCGCGGCACCGGCAAGCGACAGGGCGGCCAACGCCGAGGTCAACAAGTTCGACCGGAAGAACTGTACAAAGGTTATGGCGAAACTCCTTCCGACAAGGGTGTGGAGCGGCTTCCGTCATCCATCGACGCGGGCCACGCATACTGGAAAGTCTCGACCTCCTTGCGGCAGAGCGCCCGTATCAACCCCGCGTCCTCTGCAGAGATCGAATCTTCCCCGACCTGCTTTTCGGGTCGAAACCCCGCCTTGGCCTTGATGCCCTTCATATCGTTGTAAAGATTGTGGTCGAGGCCGATACGAGTGCTGATTCTGGCGAGATCGACCTCGAGGTTCTCGAACCGCACCACGTCATCGACCAAAACCTTATCGGCGGCGGTGTAGATCAGCCAATTCTCGTTCACGAAATCGGCGCGATGGCGCATCAGGTCATTCAAGCTCACAACCCCCCAGTCGGCAGCATACTGCGGGCGCATTTCCATCGTCCAGTGAAAGCGGCTGAGCATTCGATCAAACGGATTGCGAACGATCGTGAACTTAAAATAGTCGCGCCAAATCGTCTCGCCGATGAGTTTTCGCGCGTTGACCGCCATCATGTGCTCGGTGTATTGTACAGGCTGAACGCCCTTGACGACACGGCGAATAACGTCGGACAGCCTATATTTTGCAAGTGGCTTGCCGTAATTCTGCGCCTTCATTGCTGAAATTTCCGCGCGCGCGTCCTCGTCGTAGTTGATCGGCGTCAGGATGTCGCGCGGACCGCAGTATTTCGACAAGGCGATCTCGAGTGACGTTCCAGCGGTCTTGCGAGTTTTTAGGAAGATGAATTTTCGTGAATGCGAGATAATCATTGCCTGGACCCCACTCTACGTATTGGCAAAAACTTGGCCAAAAATCCCGCCCCTGTGCTTGCCGTCTGTTAACCGGGAGACCGTTACACCCGGCTTTTCCGCGCTGCAACATCATTATGGGCAGGCTGGCGCCGCATGGCCTTCGTTACGCTTCGATATGGGGCCAGGCGTAGTGGCACGACTCGATCTCCTTGCGGCAGAGGGCGCCGATGATCGCCGCGTCGTCCGGGGCGATCTCGCCTTGCCTGCCCTGCTTGTCGGGTCGAAACCCCGCCTTTGCGTTGTTGTGCTTCAAATCGACGTAGATATTGTGATTGAGGCCGATCCGGGCGCTGATCCGGCCGAGATCGATGTCGAGACGCTCATACCGCACCACGTCGTCGACCAGCACTTCGTCGCCGGCGGTATAGATCAGCCAGTTCTCGTTCACGAATTCAGCGCGGTGGCGCATCAGGTCGTTCAGGCTCGCGCCTGCCCCCTCCGCTCCGTGACGTCGGTGCATCTCCACGGTCCAGTGATAGCGGCTGAGAATTCGATCGAACGGCTTGCGCATGATGGTGAATTTGAAATAATCGCGCCAGACAGCCCCGCCGATACGCTTTCGCACTTCGACCCCCATCATGTGCTCGGTGTAGAGCGCAGGCTTGACGCCCTTGACACACGGCGAAATACATCCGACAGCCGGTGCTTCGCCAGCGACTTGGCGTAATTCTGCGCTTTCAGAGAGGAGACGTCGGAGTGCAAGTCCTCGTCAAAATTGATCGGCGTCAGAATGTCGTCCGGGCCGCAGTATTTTGATAGCGCGATCTCCATCGACGTGCCGGCCGTCTTGCGGGTCTTTAGGAATATGAACTTCTTTGCGTGCGAAATGATTTTCTGTCGACCCTTGTCGGATATCTTTTCAAACCTGCGCTAAGCGTGACACTTTTGGCTGATGACCACTTTTCCGCTTGAGCGACGTCCCGTTTCACCGGGCGTTTCCGCGCGACAACATCTTTCCGGGCCGCGCTCCGGTCTGGCGCGCCCGCGCCGCGCGTCAAGGTCGCGTTTCGGTGTCGCGCGCGTCCGGATCGTCGCGCCCGACGCCCGAAAACACCCACCGCAGCGGCAGCGCCCAGACGATCCCGAGCCCGACGTAGATCAGCAGTTCGACCCAGACCGAAGGCCGCTCGAACAGCCCGACGAGACTGACTGCAGCCACGATATAGAGCGGAAGCCCGATCAGCAACACTACCAGCGACCAGCGCCGTCGCGCCTTGTATCCGAGCCTCATGCGGCGAACGGATCGGTGACGAGGATGGTGTCCTCGCGTTCCGGGCTCGTCGACAGCAACGCGACCGGGCAGCCGATCAGCTCCTCGATCCGCCGGACGTACTTGATCGCCGCCGCCGGCAGATCCGCCCAGGAGCGTGCGCCGGCCGTCGTCTCCGACCAGCCGGGAAGCGTCTCGTAGATCGGCGTCGCCCGCGCCTGAAGCGCGGCCGCGGTCGGAAGATGATCGACCCGCGCGCCATCGAGATCGTAGGCGACGCAGATCTTCAGTTCATCGAACCCGTCCAGAACATCGAGCTTGGTCAATGCGATCCCCTTTGCCCCAGACGTCGTGCAGGTCTGGCGCACCAGCACCGCGTCAAACCAGCCGCAGCGCCGCTTGCGCCCCGTCACCGTGCCGAACTCGCGGCCCCGCTCGCCGAGCCGCTGGCCGACGTCGTCGGTGAGCTCTGCGGGAAACGGCCCCTCGCCCACGCGCGTCGTGTAAGCCTTGACAATACCGAGCACGAAGTCGATCGCGCCCGGACCCATGCCGGTGCCTGTCGCGGCCATCCCCGCCAGCGTGTTCGATGACGTTACATAGGGATATGTGCCGAAATCGATATCGAGCAACGCCCCCTGCGCCCCTTCGAACAGGATACGCTTGCCCGCCCGGCGCCGCTCGTCGAGCACGCGCCAGACCGGCGCGGCGTAGGGCAGGATCTTCGGCGCCACCTCCAGCAGTTGGGCGCGGAGCGTGGCGCGGTCCATCGGCGCAGCCCCGAGCCCGCGGCGCAGCGCATCGTGATGCGCGAACAGCCGGTCGAGCCGCGTGTCGAGCGTAGCCTCGTCGCCGAGATCGGCCACCCGCACCGTCCGCCGCCCTACCTTGTCCTCGTAGGCCGGCCCGATCCCGCGCCCCGTCGTGCCGATCCGCGCCGCCCCCGCGGCCTCCTCGCGCAGCCGGTCGAGGTCCTGGTGCAACGGCAGGATCAGCGGCGTGTTCTCGGCGATCATCAGCGTCGCGGGGCATATCTCCACCCCCAACCCGCGCAGCTTGTCGATCTCGACCAGCAGCGCCCAAGGGTCGAGCACGACGCCGTTGCCGATGACGCTGAGCTTGCCCGGCCGCACGATCCCGCTCGGCAGCAGCGACAGCTTGTAGGTCGTGCCGTCGATCACCAACGTATGCCCGGCGTTGTGCCCGCCCTGGAACCGCGCGATCACGTCGGCGCGCTCGGACAGCCAATCGACGATCTTGCCCTTGCCCTCGTCGCCCCACTGCGCGCCAAAAACCACCACGTTCGCCATATCCCCGCCCTTTGTCCCGAAGCTCCGCGGGGGGTTATAGCGAGCACCCGGCGGGCCTGATACGGCAAACTCCGGTTATCGGGACCGCCCTTCGCACCGCAAATCGCTCGGGTCCATGTCCCTCGCGACCGCGCCTGGCGCATCGAAGCACATGACCACGTCGCGCGCCTAGCATTACAGTGGCATTCTTGATTTGAAGTGAGCCTTTTGGGCTGCGGCCTGATGAGCGCGTCGCCAGAGCGACCATGCTGTGACGTTTGCGGGATGAATTTGTTGCCGTGCCAGGCGGGTGGCGATGCGGCAGATTTCCTGCATCGACCAGCGGATCAGTTGGCGGTCTTGCCCCTCGCCAACCGCATCGTTTTTGGGGGCGGCAGGGTGTTGGCGCGATTGCGGATGACGGCCATTATCGCGAAAGCGAGCATCACCAGCGAGACGTGGCGATGCCAGCCATGCCAGGAGCGGGTTCCGTTGTGGTCGAGGCCGAACTCGTTTTTGGCGGTTTCGAAGCTGTCTTCGATCGCCCACCGATGCCCCTCCACCGTCACCAGTTTTTCCACAGGCGTGCCAACCGGACACCATGTCGAGAAGAAGGCGAGGTCGCCGTCGGCGATGTTGCGGCGGATCAGCAGTCCGCGTGTCCAGACGCCGGCGAAAGCCGCGTCGAAATCATCGGCGTCAAGATCAGCGAGGTCGAGATAGGCCCAGTCGTGCAGCCTCGCGCCCTTGGCGCCCTCGCCTGCTGACAGCCGACACCAGGCATTCTCGGGCAAAGCTTCGGCGATACCCTTCGCCGTTCCGGCCACGGTTAGCGGCTTGCCCCAGGAGCGGAAGGAATGGTTGGCATTCACGCCCGGCACATAGCCCCTGGCTGCGCGTTCGAGCGCCATCTCGATGTCGCCCCCGCCATAGACGCTGTCAGCCGCTACCCAGGAAAACGGCACGTTCGAAGCAATCGCCCGCTCGATCATCGTGAGCGCCAGTGCCGGCTTGGTGGCGAAGCGAACGTTTTCCGGCACTTGGGCTGCCGCCAGGCGATCCCTGTCATCCGTCCAGGCCTTCGGCAGATAGAGCGCCCTGTCGATGAAGGCATGACCATGCCGGGAGACACAGGATGCGAACACACCGATCTGGCAATTGGTGATCTTGCCCGCCGAACCTGTATATTGCCGACCCACCCCGCAGGACGCCTTGCCCTGCTTGAGAAAACCGGTCTCATCAAGCACAAGGACGGCATCGGGATCGGTCAGCGTCTCAAGCGCGTAACCCCGCACGATGTCGCGCAGGGACTCCGCGTCCCAGCATCCTCGACCCAGGATCGCCTGTTGCCGCCAGGGGCCGGGATCGCCAGCCGCCTCGGCACGCATCCATCCCGTCTTGCGCCTTTCTTCCCCCAGCAAGCCGTCCAGAAACTGTCCCGCCGATGCTGCCACACGCTCCTGCGTGAACAACGGGCGCATCCGCGCCTTCACCTCCCGCAACGAAGACGCCCAAAGTTCAAGCGTCGCCTCGACCGATGCACCTGCCATCCATGACCTCCGATTCATGGAAACTCATCGACTCGGACGTCAGAAGAAAATGCAACTGTAATGCTAGCGCAGTGTCAGGCCGATAACGATCACGCCGAGCCCAAGCGCCGCGATGGCGACCGAGCCGAGGTTGACTGCGACGAGCTTGCGAAGGCGGGTACGGGCGAGGTCAGGCGCGGGCTTGTCGCGGCGGATGATCACGCCCTCGCGCACGCAGTAGCCGAGACCCGAGAGCCCCGCCGCAACCATTGCAACCCCCAGTATCGCCACCGCCGTCATTCCCGCATCTCTAAACCGGCGCAACCCACCGCGCAACCGTCCGGAACGTCGGAAACCCTCGAGACGCCTCGCGCAGCCTCGCCGATCCATCACGGTGAAACGCCGCGATGACTCGGCGAGAGCAGCGATCCACTGTTTCCCGTTTTGGGGGTAGTTCGAAAGTCACCGGCCGCACCATCTCCACTTCGCCGGCCCCAATCTCGGGTAACCACATGAAAGAAAAGTGGTTTTCGGTGTTTAAAGCCCGCTGTATCGATCGTAAGCGGCGCGTTCTGCGAAGACCAGCTTGAGCGGCGCACTCTTCCACGCGAAGTCACCACTTTTGGCGGTGTCTGCCTTCCGTGTTGCTAAGCGGCGAGGATACGCTTCCAAGCCCCGTCGGTTGCCGTTTTTTGATCGCCAGCCAGGCGCGCGATGAACCAGGCGGTGTAGGCGGGGAGGTTCTTGGTTGCAGGTCCGCAGAACCGCTCCATAAAGCCTCGAAGCGGGCGTGCAGGTTGTTGACGTTCTGGATGTGATAGGCGTTGGCGATGACGCGCGGGCCCGTGGTGGCGTTGAGCACATAGTGAGGGATCGCTTGGGCTTTGGCGAACGCCGCATAGGCCGAGTCTCCGTCCGAGCAGAGCACGGAGTCTTGCCCTAAGTGGCAACCCAGCCGGTAAATCAGAGTCTGCCCGGCCCGGTTCGGGAGCACATCGCCGCGTCGTCCTCCAGCCCGATCCGTGATCGTCAGAACCGGCATCTGCCCCTGCGAGAGACCTGCGGGCATGAGCATCCCCAAACGATGATAGTCGCGCCAACGCAGCCTCGGAGGCTGAGAGAAGTTTGCCGGATTTCTCATATGGTTGACCCACTCCCGACTGCCCTTTCGCGACTCACGGAAGAACTTCTCGTCCGCCTCGACGATGCCGCGAAATTCGGTGACGCCCACGCCAACCATCGCCTTGATGATCCTATGGCGCCATCGCCATACGGTCATCTTGTCGAGCCCGAGGGCTTCAGCGAGGCGGCGGCACGACTGCGGCACGGCAGAGAACATGTCCGCCACCACCCGTTGGAAGGCTTCGGGCAGCCGCACGCGCTCCATCGCTGTGCTCGTGCCCGAGGAGAAAGTGCGCAGACAGGCAAGGCACCGAAAGCGCTGGAGCCCGGTGCGGGTCTCGCCCCACCGGCGAAGGCGATCGCTGCCGCAATGGAGACAGGCCTTGATGGAGGCGCACCGCGCGTCGCTGCGCGTAAGAACCCTGATCCGCGCATCCATCGACTTCAGAATGCCATCGAGCTGGCGAATCTGTCCGACCGTGAGTCCCCGCGCCTGAGCGCAGAACTCCTCGAAAATCGTCACTTCCATCTCCACCCTCCCGAAACCTCATTGGCACCAGGAGGTTGGCCGACAGAGGTTAAAACGAAGCAAATGGCAACACGGAAGGCAGACACCGCCTAAACTTTTGAATCGGACTCTTAGAGCATCTGAAGCGTGGCGAAGCCGATCTGTGGCCGCATCGCATCGACCAGGCAGATGACGAAGAGACCGACGCGGGGAGCGGTTGCGGGGGTCATAGCGTCATTGGGCCGGCGCAACGGAGGCGACGGGGCGGCCGCGGTTCATCGCCATGACGGCAAGGACGCCGGCGGCCCAGACGACTGCCGCGATCCACCAGAGATTGAAGCCGCCGGCGATCAGCGCAGTGGCGATGAGCCCGCCCTGGACGACGTAATAGCACGTCGGTATCAACGTCTTGCGGATGATCTCACCCTCCCGGTCTACAAGGCCGACCGTGGCTGACGCGGCGACGACATTGTGGACGCAGATCATGTTGCCAGCGGCGCCGCCGATGGCCTGCGCGGCCACCACGAGCGCCGCGCCGCCGGCTCCAAGCCCGATCTGCTCCGCCGTCGAGAACTGGAAGAGTGAGAACATCATGTTCGAGATGGTGTTGGACCCTGCGACAAAAGCCCCCATCGCCCCGATCAGGGGCGCGAACAGCGGCCAAGCCTGGCCAGTCGCTGCCGACATGCCCTCGGCCAGCACGATCGGCATGCTGGAGAGGCGCTCCGAGGCCGAGTTGAGGAAGACTTGCACCATCGGCACGGCGAGGAGCAGGGCCGGGGCTGCGGCGATCATGGTCGAGCCCGACGAGCGAAGGGCGCGGCCGTAGTCCTTCACCGACATCTTGTGCAGAAAGAAGGTGAAGAGCGAGGCGAGGATCAGGATTGTGCCCGGCAGGTAGAGCACCTGGACGCGCGCGTTGATGCCGGAGCCAAAGAGATTATCGAAGGCGAGAGTCATCTCCGGCGAAGTCAGCCACGCCTTCACCGGCAGGATGGTCCGGGTGAGCACGAGAAGCAGCACCACGAAGACATAGGGCGCCCAGGCCTTGAGCAGCGACATGACCGGCGCACCGGCCTTGTGGTCCTCGAGGTCATCGAGCTTGCCGACCCAGGCGTCGTCCCACTGGCTGCGCGGGGGGAAGTCGAAAGTCTCCTTCGGTACGAGGAAGCCGCGCTGCGCCGCCGGGATGACGATCAGCAGGCCGATGATGCCGCCGAGGAGCGACGGAAACTCCGGCCCGAGCGTCGAGGCGATCAGGTAATACGGAACGGTAAAGGCGAGTCCGGCGAAGATCGCGAACTTCCAGATTCGGAAGCCCTCGGCGAAGGACCGGCTCGACCCGAAGAAGCGCGTCAGCATGCCGATCATGATCAGCGGGATGAGGAAGCCTATCAGCCCGTGCATCATGGCGACCTTGGTCGCGATCTGCAGCAGGTACTCAAAGAAGGGCATTGGCGCGATGACCTGATCCACGATCGCCTGATCAGCGAGGCCGGTCTTGACGCCGACGAGGATCGGGGTGCCGACCGCGCCGAACGAGACCGGCGTGCTCTGGATGATCAGCGTCACCATGACCGCGGCCATCGCCGGAAAGCCGATGGCGACCAGCAGCGGCGCGGCGATGGCCGCGGGCGTGCCGAAACCGGACGCGCCCTCGATCAGCGAGCCGAAAAGCCATGCAATAATGATCGCCTGCACGCGCCGGTCGGGCGAGATACTCGTGAAGCCGCTGCGGATCGCGCGGATGCCGCCGCTTTCTTCCAGTGCAAAGAGCATGAGGATCGCACCGAACACGATGTAGAGAAGGCTGGCGGCGGTGACGACGCCGTTGACCGTCGCGCCCAGCACCTTGACGGGCTCGGTGCCCCAGATGAAGAGCGCGGTCAGCGCGGTGACGATGTAGGCGATGAACATCGAGAACTTGGCCGATCGTGCGAGCACGACGAGAAGCAGGAACACTATTGCGATGGGCAACAGGGCCAGCAGGAACGTGATGAAGGCAGGCATCTTTCCCTCCATTGGCGGGCGGCTTCAGCGGCGCCCGATTTTACGTCTTTCCGGTCCGCACTGGCGCTGACCGCTGGGTCATCGCCAGTGGGCGCACTTCGAGGTTTGCCCGATGCCTGGGTTCAGGCCGTTGGTGGGGTCGATCGCCCGATAGAAGTCGGCGAGAGCCGGCCGCGCCGCGTAGAGGTGGCCGACGTTGTGCTCGGCCGGGTACTCGGCTCCTCTCTCGTCGAGCAGCCGCCACATGGCATGCTCGAGGGCGAGGCAGTCGCGCCCTTTCTTCACCGCGTAGTCCTGATGGAAGACATGACAGAAGAAGTGGCCGTAGTAGAGCTTCTTCTCGATCTGCGCGTCGATTTCCGGCGGCAGCCGCTCGAT
>JBBRUU010000107.1:0-9978 GCA_038247515.1 Sphingomonadales bacterium | reverse complement strand
TCGGCGCCCTTGCCGATCAGGAAAACGTGCTCGCTCTGCGTACGCACCGTGTCGGCTAGGAGGATCGGGTTCTTGACAGTCTTCACCCCTGCAATGGCCCCGGCGCTGCGGTCACGCCCGTCCATGATCGAGGCGTCGAGCTCGTTGGTCCCGTCCCACGTGAACACTGCGCCCCTGCCGGCGTTGAACAGCGGCGAATCCTCCATGATGATGATCGCGGCCTTGATCGCGTCCATCGCGCTGCCGCCGTCCTTGAGGATCGCGGAGCCCGCATCGAGCGCGGCTTGCAGAGCGGCCTCGTAGGCGGCGCGCTTCTCGGGCGTCATCTGCACCGGATCAAGCGTACCCACCCCGCCGTGGATCGCGAGCGACCACTTAAGGAGTGCTGGGGTCGCATCTGCAGCAAGGGCGGGCTGGGTCATTAGGGCGAGGGCGATCAGCGTTATGAGATTTTTCATGGGAACAATGTGTAACGCGGCTCTGCGCGTTTCGCCAGCTTAACAGCGCGCGTGCCAGCCGCTAGGACAGGTACGATGATCCTGCGCCCTGCCACCGCCGCCGATGCCCCCGCACTTGCCAAGCTCGGCGCTGAAACCTTCATCGCCGCCTTCGGGGACCTTTACACGCCTGAAGACCTCGCCGCCTTCCTCGCCGAGGTGCACGGCGAGACCGCCGTCGCCGCCGAGATCGCGGGCGACCGCTGCACGCACCGGCTTGTAGAAGTGGACGGCAGGCTCGTCGCGTTCTGCAAGCTGCGCCATCCCAGCCACTACATCGCCTTTTCAGACGCGCGCGATCCGATCGAGCTCGGTCAGCTTTATGCGCTCCCCGAGCACACAGGCACCGGAATTGGCGCAAGGCTTATGGACTGGGCGATTGAGGTTGCGCGCGAGGGGGGGCACGATGCCATCCTGCTTTCGGTCTATGCCGAAAACTTCGGCGCGCAGCGTTTCTATCAGCGATACGGCTTGGGCAAGATCGCCGACATCACCTTCAGGGTGGGGGAGCAACTCGATCCCGAGTTCCTATATGAACTGAAGCTATAACCGAGGGAGACGGACATGAGCGAATTTGGTTGGGGAAGCACCACCGACGAAGTGCTGGATGGCAAGGACCTGTCGGGCATGACCGTCTTGATTACCGGGGCTAACTGCGGGCTGGGGCAGGAGACCGCCCGTGCGATGGCAGCCAAGAGCGCGCATGTCGTGATGGCGGGGCGCGATCAGGCCAAGCTCGACGAGGCGGTCGCAGCGATCTTCGACACCGTGCCGGATGCAAAGCTCGACACGATCACGCTCGATCTGGGCTCTCTCGAAAGCATCCGCGCCGCCACTTCGCGCGCCCGCCAGCGGTTCGACAAGATCGACATCCTCATCAATAACGCCGGTGTGATGGCCACCCCCTTCGAGCACACCCACGACGGCTTCGAGCGGCAATTCGGCACCAACCACCTCGGCCACTTCGCGCTGACGGCGGAACTGATGCCGCTGATCGAGCGCGGCAGCGGCACCAAGGGAGGGGGGCGCATCGTCAACCTCTCGAGCCGCGGGCACCACATGGGCCCGGTCCATTTCGAGGACCCCCATTACCAGCACCGCGCCTATGACCCGTGGTCGAGCTATGGCCAGTCGAAGACCGCCAATGTGCTGTTCACCGTGGGGCTGGAGCAGCGTTTCGCGGTGCTCGGCATCCATGCGTATGCGGTGCATCCGGGCGGGATCGAGACCAATCTTGGCCGCCACATGACGCCAGAGATGCGCGACGCGCTGATGGCGCGCATCTCCTCACGCGACACGGGCTTCGCGTGGAAAACCATCCCGCAAGGCGCGGCGACAAGCTGCTGGGCGGCCACCGCCGAGGTGCTCGAAGGCAAGGGTGGGGTCTATTGCGAGGACTGCCACGTCGCCCCGATCGACGACGAATCCGCGAGCGGCGGAGTGCGCACCTACGCGCTCAACCCCAGCTTCGCCGACCAGCTATGGAAGCTGAGCGAAGAGCTGACGGGCGCGAAGTTCCCCAGCTAAGCCGCGATAAATTCCCGCACCAACGCGATCGCGTCCTTTGCCTCGCGGGTCGGCGTGATCGCCATGAAGACGTGCGGCGCGGCTTCGTATTCGTAGAGCTTGGCGTCCACCCCTGCGGCGCGCAGGCGCCCTAGGAAGCTGCGCGAATCGACGATGAAGAGGTCGTGCCGCCCCGTCCAGATGCGGATCGGGGGAAGCGCTGCGAGATCTTCGGCTGAGGCATAGAGCGGGCTGACCGCGGGATCGTCTACCGCCCGGCCCGCCGCCACGAGCGCCCCGCACGCCCGCAGGGTGCCGATCTTGAGCATCACGTCATGCGGCTCGACCGCCTCGATCGCGGGGTCGGCAAGCCCGAGATCGAGCCACGGCGCGAAGAGCGCGAGCTTGCCGGGTAGCGGGCCGGCGGCTCGCACCAACCGCAGCGCCAGCACTAGCGCCATGTGCCCGCCCGCAGAATCGCCGTTGAGGATGATCCGCGCCGGATCATGCGTCGCGGCAAGCTCGGCATAGACCGCATCGGCGAGGTCATCTTGCGCGGTGTAGGCCGCTTCTGGCACCACCGGATAGAGCGGCACGGTGACGCTGATCCCGCACACCTTCACCATCTCAGCGACAAGCGGCCAATGCTCCTTGAACATCGGCCGCACGAAGCCGCCGCCGTGGAAGTAGAGCATGTGCCATGCACCGGGGCCGGCTTTTGGATGCAACGTCACCACCTTGGAGCCCAGCACCTCGCGCTCCTCGACGATGAAACGGCTGCTGAAGCCCTCGGGCATCGGCGTGTCGCGCGGCAGAGTGCGCTCAGCCATGATCCGGTGAAAACCCGCCTCGTCATGAGGGAAGACCGCCGGGCGGCGCGCCACGACCCACTTGACGAAGCGCATCAGCAGGCTCGGCGCTGGGCTGCGAAGTTCGATCGAGGTCTCGGTCAGCATGGTCATTCCCCTGTGATGGCCCCAGAGTGCAGCCCCCGCCACCCAAGTCAAGACAGCCGTCGTTTCTCTCATCGTCTCTTATTGCCGGCCCAAGCTTTGCCTCCTATACGGGCGGTCATGTCTTCTATCCGTCCGTGGCGCACAATTGAACGGCGCAAAAGTCGCCAGATCATGGTGGGGAATGTCCCCGTAGGCGGTGATGCTCCCATCACCGTGCAGACCATGACCAACACCCCCACCGAAGACGTGCGCGCGACGATCGACCAGATCCGCCGCTGCGAAGAGGTGGGCGCCGACATCATCCGCGTGTCCTGCCCGACCGAGGAATCGACGCGCGATTTCAAGCAAATCACCCGCGCCGCGCGCATCCCGATCGTCGCCGACATCCATTTCCACTACAAGCGCGCGCTGGAAGCGGCGGACGCTGGCGCGGCCTGCCTGCGCATCAATCCGGGCAATATCGGCTCGGCCCAACGCGTCGCCGAAGTCGTGCGCGCTGCCAAGGCCAATGGCTGCGCGATCCGCATCGGGGTGAACGCCGGAAGTCTGGAAAAAGACCTGCTCGAAAAGTACGGCGAGCCCTGCCCCGAAGCGCTGATCGAAAGCGCTTTGGATCACATCAAGCTGTTGCAGGATCACGACTTCCACGAATTCAAGGTGGCGGTGAAGGCGTCTGACTTGTTCCTCGCAGTCGCCGCCTATCACGGGCTTGCCGAAACGGTGGATTGCCCGCTGCACCTCGGCATCACCGAGGCCGGCGGGCTGATCGGCGGGACGGTCAAGTCCTCGATCGGCATGGGCAGCTTGCTGTGGGCCGGTATCGGCGACACGATCCGCGTGTCCCTTTCTGCCGAACCCGAGCAGGAGATCAAGGTCGGCTTCGAGATGCTGAAAGCGCTCGGCCTGCGCACCCGCGGTGTCCGCGTCGTCTCGTGCCCCTCGTGCTCGCGGCAGGGGTTCGATGTGATCCGCACGGTCGAGGCCTTGGAAGCGCGGCTCGAACACATCAAGACCCCGATGAGTCTCTCGATTCTCGGCTGCGTGGTCAACGGCCCGGGCGAAGCGCGCGAGACCGATATCGGCCTCACCGGCGGCGGCGCGGGCAAGCACATGGTGTATCTGCGCGGCGTGACCGACCACACCGTCGAGAGCGAGGATATGCTGGATCACATCGTGCGGCTGGTCGAAGCCAAGGCTGCTGAGATCGATGCAGGCGAATCCACCGCCTTCGACCCGCACGCAGCGCCTGCGCAAGCCGTCGAAGCCGCGGAGTGATCCGCCTCGCCATTGCCGCAATGCTGGTGCTGGCGCTCACGGGCTGTGCAGCGATGTCTGGCGCGGGCCCGGCTCACCCCGAAGCCGCAGCCTATGCCGTCATGCCCGATGCGATGGGCGATGTAGACGCCGCGCTCGCCCGCGCCGCCGCGAGCGATAAGCGGGTGCTTTTGGTGATGGGCGCCAACTGGTGCCACGACAGCCGCGCGCTCGCCGGCTGGCTGGAAACACCGCGCTTCGCCGAACTGGTTTCGGCGCGTTACGAAGTCGTCTATGTCGATGTCGGCGTCCCCCAGTCCGGCGAGGGCCGCAATCTCGAGATCGCCCGCCGCTTCGGCCTTGACGAAACCCCCGGCACGCCCGCCCTATTGGTGCTGACCGCCGATCGCCGCGCGGTGAACCTCGAGACCTCCGCCAGCTGGCGCAACGCCGGAAGCCGCAGCGAAGACGCGATCTACGCCGAACTCGCCGCGCTGGCCGAGACGCCGCCACCCCTGGCTTCGTAGGGGACGAGCGACGCGGTGCTTGCCTCCCTCCTCCTTGCCGTGGCGCTCGCGATGGATGCCTTCGCGGTCGCGCTTACCCAGGGCGCGCGGTTCCGGCCCGATGTGCGCGGCGGGCTCGCGATTGCGCTGACTTTCGGAGCGTTTCAGGCGGTGATGCCGCTGATCGGCTGGGGGATCGGCACCGTCGCGCTCGTCTATGTCGAGGCTATCGATCACTGGATCGCTTTCGGCCTCCTCACCTTCCTCGGCGTAAGGATGCTTGGCGGCCATGTCGGCGAGGAGGAAGCGGCGCGCGCGCTGAGAGGACGGACGCTGTTGGTCGCCGGGCTCGCCACCAGCATCGATGCGCTTGCCGCCGGGCTCACCCTGCCCACACTCGGCGTTGCGCCGCCGCTCGCCGTGGCGTTGATCGGCATCGTTACCGCGCTGATGAGCGGCGCGGGCGTGCTGCTCGGCCGGATTGCCGGCGACCGGATCGGCGCGTGGGCGGAGCGTGCGGGCGGGATCATCCTGATCGGCCTTGGCATCAGGATCCTCGGCCAGCATTCGGGCTGGCTCTGAGGGGCCATGCTCCACGTCGTTCACCACGCCGACTACATGGCCCCGCGCCCGGACCGCGGCAGCTTCCGCTTCGACAAGTACTACCTCGTGATGGAGGAGCTCAGGGCGAGCGGCGCTCCGATCACCGAACACGCGCCCGAGCCGATGCCGCGCGAATGGCTCGAAGCGGTGCATTGCCCCGATTACGTCGACGAGGTGTTCCGCGCCGAAGTCCCGCACCACAAGGAGCGGCGGATCGGCTTTCCGGTGACCCCCGCCATCGCCTCGCGCGTGCGACACACCAGCGGCGGCACTTGGCTCGCTGCGCAGATTGCCCGAACCCACGGCTACGCCGCCAACTCGGCTGCCGGGAGCCACCATGCGCTGCACGATACGGGCGCGGGCTACTGCGTGTTCAACGACCTCGCGGTGACCGCCAACCGCCTCCTTGCCGGAGGTCACGCAGCCCGCGTGCTAATTGTCGACCTTGATGTGCATCAGGGCGACGGCACGGCGAGCCTCACCGCAGGCCGAGCGGACATCTTCACGCTCTCGCTCCATGCCGAGAAGAACTTCCCCGTGCGCAAGGCGCGTTCCAGCCGCGATGTCGCTCTTGCTGACGGCACCGACGACGACGGCTTCATGGAAGCGCTGACCCGCCACCTGCCGGAGATCATGGCCGACTTCGCCCCAGACTTCTTGCTCTATCAGGCCGGGGTCGATCCGCACGTCGATGACAAGCTGGGGCGGTTGGCGCTTTCGGATGAGGGCCTCGCGATGCGCGACCGCTTTGTGGTGAGCGAAGCGCGGCGGAGGGGCCTGCCCATCGCGAGCGCGCTTGGCGGCGGTTATGGTGACGATCCGCGCCGCGTTGCCGCCCGCCATGCCGCCTCGATGCTGACGATGGCCGCGCAGAACGCCGCGTTTCTCGCCCCTTCAGCGACGAAATGAGACTAACCTACGATAAGATGCCGCAGCCCGGCTTGGGAACGTAAGAGCTAGGGTTTAGGTTGTAATCCAATGATGCGGCGCGACCTTCTTAAAGGCACCTTGGCTCTCGGGGCGACACTTGTCCTGCCCTCGCGCGTTTTCGCGTCGGTCGCCGTTGGTTCCCCGCGCGACCGCATTCTCTTCGATATCGCCCAGCGCGAACTGGTGCGCGCGGGCAACGCGATCTGGAAGCACGACATCGTCGGTATCGCCGATTTCGGCCTGCACTCGGCCAAGCCCCGCTTCCATTTCGTGAATCTCGAGCGCGGCGAGGTACAGTCGCATCATGTGAGCCACGGGATCGGCTCGGACTACCAGCACGACGGCTGGCTCAAGCAGTTCTCGAACACCGAAGGCTCGAACGCCACCAGCCGCGGCGCTTATGTGACGTGGGAATGGTACAAGGGCCGCTACGGCACCTCGGTGCGCCTTGGCGGGCTGGACCAAACCAATGACCAGGCGCTGCAACGCTACATCGTCATGCACCACGCCGACTATGCAGAACCCGATCACCTCGCCACCTATGGCCGCCTCGGCCGCTCCAACGGCTGCTTCGCGATGGGCACCGAGGAGTTCCGCGAGGCGCTGATGCACCTGTCAGGCGGGCGCCTGCTGTTCGCTGACAGCTTGGGGCTGGAGGAAGACGGTAGCATCCAACCGGTCCCCGAACTGGCAATGATCGACCGCGCCCCGCTCGATTTCGGCCCCGGCCCGGTCGCCAGCGCGTTTTGAGGCACGCCGGGCGGAGGTCGTAAAGAGCGAAACCAAGCGATATTTTCTGTTGAGCTCGATTTTTCTGGCGCTTTTGCTGTTTTTTTGAAGCGTCGCAGCTCAGTGTCAGCGACGAAGAAATAGATCGGAGCCCACTCTATATCGCATTCATTGCCATCAATGCCTCGGTGTTTTTGGGATCGGCGATCGCATACTACTTGGTGTTACTTCTCACGAAATGCCCGAATTGCGAGAAGCGGTATTTCCACTTTTGATTCGCAATCGGCTTCCTTTTTCACAACAGGTGCTGTCAATGTAATAACCGTGACGCTTGAGGGTCACTTCGCCGCCTAGCCATCCTTTAGATCATCCTCGATCACGATCACTTCGCTAGTCGGCTTGGCGCTACGGTTGCGCACGCGCGGCTTGTCGAGGCTGGCGAGAACCGGCGTGTCGCGGCCGTAGATGTCCTTGAAGGTCAAAAGCTCGCCGTTGATGTCCGAGGCCATCGTGAAATAGGTGATGTAGGCCGCCCAAGGCCTCTGCAGCGCAATCTTGATGTATTTGCCCGAATTGGCGATCGCGACAGCCTCGTCCTTGGTCGCGCCCTTGCCGAGGATTGCCATCGTCATGGCGAGCTCCAGCGCGCGCTCGGTACGCACGCAGCCGTGCGACAGCGCGCGGAAATCACTCGCGAACAGGTGGCGCGAGGGTGTGTCGTGGAAGAAGATCGCGTGCTCGTTGGGCATCTCGAGCTTCATCATCCCGAGCGAATTGCCGGCCCCCGGTTGCTGCACCACGGTGATCGTGCCGCCCGCCGACCTGGTGCCGACATAGCCGTTGCGCTTGGCCCACGCGGGGTTGGCGATGACCTTCGCGCCCAGCCCCTCGCCCTTCACGATCGACTGCGGCACTGTCCAGGTCGGGTTGAACACCACGCCCTCGACCGTCTCGGCGAGCTGCGGGGTCGCGGTCTTGCCCGGCTTGCCGACGATAGTGCGATAGGTGCTGATGATGCGGTTCTTGACCGTCAGCCTTAGCTGGAACTCGGGCACGTTGGTGATGAGGTATTGCGATCCGAGATCGCGCCCCAGCCAGCGCCAGCGGTCCATGTTGGCGCGGATCAGCTTGCGCTTGGTGGTCTGGCCGTCCGACGTGGCGGCGAGTTCGGCCTTCAGCTTGGCGTAGTCGGGGTGCGTGGGCGCAAGCCTGGCCAGCGTTCCGGCGATGTCGCCCGATTTCAGCGCCTCGGCCAGAACATCGCCAGTGCGGAAGGTATCGCGATCGGGATCGACCACGAACCACTGCTGGCGCGCATCCATCGGCGTGCGCCCGTCGCGAAGGTCCTCGACCAGCCAGGCGAAGCTCTGCGATGCCATCTGGTTCAGCTCAGCCGAGGGGCCAGATGCGAGTGCCACCTTGAGGGGACCAAGATCGTAGTCCTTGGGCTCAAGCCCTTCGGCACCGATCCCCTCGATTACCGCGACAAGGCGCGCGGCCTGACCGACCGACCAGGTCTGCACCGTGGGCGCTTCGGCGGGCGTGACCTGCACCACCGGCTGCGACACTGTTGGCGACATGGGCGGCGGGAAGGCCTGCGTGAATGCTGGCGACGACTTGGCGGGTGTGGTCGGAGCCGGGCTCGGCGCAGGCGCGGGGATCTGTACCACCGCCGGGCCGCCGGTTGGCTGGACAGGGGTCAGCGGCCGCCTGGCAGACGAAGCGTCCTGCGCAAAGGCGGTCGTCGCCACCAGCGCCGCGGCGGCGGCTCCGCCTGCGAGTTTACCCGGAAACCTGATCATTCGTTTCGCTTTCATCGCCCCAAGCCGCCGGAGGGCGGCCTACTTAACGCCGCCGGAGGGCAGCCGTACCATACGCCGCGGGAGGGTCGCGGCATCAATCGCAGGCCGCACTCATACAGGTTGCGCCATGCCCCTATCAACTACCTTCGCTTTCGCCTGCATTAATGTGCACACCCACGTGTCGTTGGCGTGACCTCGCAGCCTGCCGCGCCTAAGAAACCCATCATGCCGCCCCTTAGCCACCCTCTGCTGCCCTTCGCCGCCGCGCTGATGGGGGTGGGGTTCCTGTCGCTGATGGACGCCTTCATGAAGGAGGCTGCGCTGCTGGCCGGCGCCTACACCGCGACGGTGCTGCGCGCCTTTATCGGAGCAGGGATGATCGCACCCTTGTGGCTGGCGCGCGGCGCAAGGATGCCGAGCCGCGCGGTGTGGAAGCTGCATATCGTGCGCGGGGTCGTCTCGGCCTTCATGGCGTTGACATTCTTCTACGCGATCACCAAACTGCCGCTGGCCGAGGCGATTGCCCTCAGCTTCATTGCGCCCCTTGTGGCGCTTTATCTCGCCCGCGTGCTGCTGGGCGAGACGATCAGCCGCAAGGCCACGAGAGCGAGCCTGCTCGGTTTTGCAGGCACGCTGGTGATCGTCGGCGGGCGGATCGGCGGAGGCAAGTTCGATGCCGACGCCGCGCTGGGCACCGCATCGCTGTTCGTCTCGGCGTTGCTCTATGCCTACAATTTTATTGTCATCCGGCGGCAGGCGCAGGTCGCCAGGCCGCTCGAAATTGCCACCTTCCATACCGGCATCGGCGGGCTGGTGCTGCTGACCCTTGCACCCTTCCTGTGGCAGCCGCCCGCAAGCGGCGCCTGGCTCCCGCTGGTGATTGCCGGCGCGCTGACGGTCGCCGGATCGCTTTCGATCGCCTGGGCGTATGCCCGCGCCGAGGCGAACGCGCTGGTGCCCAGCGAATATTCGGGCTTCATCTGGGCGGCTCTGCTGGGATGGTTGTTCTTCCGCGAGCCGGTCACGTGGCCGACGCTTGCCGGAACCACGCTGATCATCGCGGGATGCTGGCTCGCCGCGCGCCCGGCCCGGGGGGGGGCCCCCCCCCCCCCCCCCGCCCCCCCCCAACGACACAAAAACAAAACAGGCCACACCACACGCCCGCCCCCCCCGACGACCCACGGGGGCGAGCGCC
>JBBRUU010000106.1:0-10032 GCA_038247515.1 Sphingomonadales bacterium | reverse complement strand
GTATCGCTGCACTGATCGACCCGATCCGCAATGATGTGCATCAGGTGCAGCCGCACGCCATCGCGATCACGCAGGCGAGCGAATATGGCCGCACCTATGCGCCTAGAGAACTTGCGGCGCTGAGTGCCTTTGCCAAGGCGCGCAAGCTGGGCCTCCACATGGACGGCGCGCGCTTTGCCAACGCGGCGGCCTTCCTTGGTGGCTCGGCTGAGGCTGCGGCCCGCGCTGCCAGCGGCCCGGTCGACAGCCTCGCCTTTGGCTTCATCAAGAACGGCGGGATGGGGGCCGAGGCGGTCGTGCTGTTCGACCCCGACCACGCCGCTGAAGTCCGCTATCGCCGCAAGCGCGCCGGGCACCTGCAATGCAAGGGACGCTATCTTGCCGCGCAGATCCTCGCGATGCTAGGCGGCGACCTGTGGCTCGCCAATGCTGGCCATGCCAATGCGGCGGCGCGCGAAGTGGCGGCGGGCTGCGGCGATCGCCTGCTCCACCCGGTCGAGGCCAACGAGCTTTTCGTCCACCTGACCGAGGCCGAACGCGCGGCATTGCGGGCGCAGGACTTCGCCTTCTACGACTGGGGTGCCGAGTCTGCCCGCTTTGTCACCGCTTGGAACACCCGCGCGCAGGATGCACAGGCGCTCGGCAAGGCGATCGCAGCGCTATGAGCGAGGCATCACCGCCGCCGATGCTCAGCCCCAAGGTGCTGATCCCGTTCATGCTGACGGGGACGATCTGGGGCTCGACCTGGTTCGTCATCACCGGGCAGATTGCAGGCGTGCCCGCCGCGTGGGGGGTGTTCTTCCGCTTCATGCTGGCGACCCCGGCGCTGTTCGCGCTGGCGGTGGTGATGGGCAACCGGCTCAAGCTGAACCGCACAGAGCACAGCCTCGCGCTGGGTGTCGGGATCGCGCAGTTCTCGGGCAACTTCCTGTTCGTCTATCATGCGGAAAGCCACATCACCTCCGGCATTGTCGCGGTGATGTTTGCGCTGCTGATGGTGCCCAACGCGATCTTCGCCAAAGTGTTCATCGGTGAAAAGGTGCAGGGCGGGTTTATCGGCGGGAGCCTTGTCGCCATCGCCGGCGTCGCGCTGCTGCTGGTGCACGAATGGAACGCGGCGCCGCTTGGCGGCCCAAATGGCGGTAACGTGGGCCTCGGGATCGTGCTTGCGATCTGCGGGATGCTCGCCGCTTCGATCGCCAACGTTGTGCAGGCCAATCCGACCGGGCGCGGGGTGCCGATGGTGAGCCTGCTCGCGTGGGCGATGCTCTACGGGACGATCTTCGATTTCGGCTATGCGTTCGTGACGCTCGGCCCACCCGAGGTGCCGACGGCGTGGCAGTTCTGGGCAGGAACGGCCTATCTTGCAATCATTGGCTCGGTGGTGACCTTCCCGCTGCACTACAACCTCGTGCGCGAGATCGGGGCGGGCAAGACGGCCTATAACGGGATCGTCACGGTTTGCGTGGCGATGCTGCTGTCGACCCTGTTCGAGGATTTTCGCTGGGACGCGCTTTCGGTCATCGGCATGGGGTTGGCGCTGCTGGGCATGGGGCTGGCGTTAACGGCACGCCGGGTGAAAGCGGTGCAAGTGCAGCAGTCGGGTGCGCTGCGGCGCTGATCGGCCCGCAGGGCCGCAAGGGCCGCAAGAGCCACCGCCCGCCGCGCCTTATGGCGCGCACGCGCCCGCCGGCGCTTGAGGCGAAATCAAGGACTCAAGCCCCTCGACATACGTCGGGAACTGCGGCTCCCACCCCAGCACCCGCTTCGCCTTGCCGTTGGCGACGCGGCGGTTCTCCATGTAGAAGCCGCGCGCCATCTCGGAGAGGTTGGCGTCCTCCAACGACTCCAGCGGTGGCAGCTCCAGCCCGAGCAAGCGGCAGGCATGTTCGGTCACTTCATTGCCGCTGCACGGCAAGTCGTCGCCGAGGTTGTAGGCTCCCGCAGGCGCATCGCGCACCATCGCCGCCACCACGCCGCTGGCGATGTCATCGGCATGGACGCGGCTGAACACCTGATCCGGTAAGTCGATCCGCCGCGCTTTCCCCTCGCGCACCCGGTCCAGCGCACTGCGACCCGGCCCGTAAATCCCCGGCAGGCGGAATACACGCGCGCCCATTGTGAGCCACGCCAGATCCGCCTCCGCCCGCGCGTTGCGGCGGCCTTCTCCGGATTGCGCGATGGTCGGAGTCGTCTCGTCCACCCACGCGCCTTGCCGGTCGCCGTAAACCCCGGTGGATGACAGGTACAACAACGGCTTGTCTTGCAGCGCAGCCCCAAAACCACCGAGAACCGGATCCCCGCCCGTCGTCCGCTCGGGCGGGACCGAGGAAAGGATGTGCGAGGCCTCGCCGATGGCCGCCAGCACCGCGTCATGATCGGAAAAGGCGATATCGCCTGCACTCCCCGTTGCGCGCACCCGCCAGCCGCGCGCGCGCATGGCTTGGGCGATGCGCGCTGCGGTGTAGCCGAGGCCAAAGATCAGCAAATGCGACATGGGCCAACCTAATGATTGGACCGCCGCCCGAATCAACCTAAATCGGCGCGCATGGACATCGCAACCACCCCCACCACCCCCGACGGCAACCCCGAATTGGCAGATGCCGCGCCGACCCCGCACCACCCCCCGTGATCCGGCGCGAGGATTACCAGCCATTTGCGTGGCTGGTGCCGACCACCGCGCTCGACTTCCGGCTCGGGCTGGAGGCGACCATTGTCACCGCGACCCTCACCCTTGAGCGCAACCCCGCCGCCGAGCCCTCCTGCGAGCTTCGGCTCAACGGTGACAGCCTCACCGCGCAGAGCGTGACGGCGGACGGCGTGCCTGCGGAATGGCGAATGGACGGCCCCGATCTGGTGGTAATGCTTGCAGGCGAGCGCCACACGGTGACGATCGTCACGCATATTGATCCGAGCGCCAACACCCAGCTGATGGGGCTCTATGCCTCAAGCGGGATGCTCTGCACCCAATGCGAATCGGAAGGTTTCCGCCGCATCACATTCTTCCCCGACCGGCCCGACGTGCTCTCGACCTACCGGGTGCGGATGGAGGGCGACAAGGCCGCCTTCCCGATCCTGATGTGCAACGGCAACCGCACCGCTGCAGGCGACAACGCGGATGGCACCCATTGGGCCGAGTGGCACGACCCCTGGCCCAAGCCGTCCTACCTGTTCGCGCTGGTCGCGGGTGATCTTGTGGCAAATTCCAAGCCCTTCACCACCCGCTCGGGCCGGGTCGTTGAATGCAACGTCTGGGTGCGCGCAGACGACCTCGAACGCACCGACCACGCATTGGAATCGCTCCACCGCTCGATGCGGTGGGACGAGCAGGTGTTCGGCCGCGAATACGACCTCGACCTGTATAACATCGTCGCCGTCTCCGACTTCAACATGGGGGCGATGGAGAACAAGGGGCTAAACGTCTTCAACACGAAATACGTGCTGGCCGATCCCGACACCGCGACCGACGGCGATTTCGACGCGGTCGAGGGCGTGATCGCGCACGAATATTTCCACAACTGGTCGGGCAACCGCATCACCTGCCGCGACTGGTTCCAGCTTTCCCTGAAAGAAGGCTTCACGGTGCTGCGCGACCAGCTTTTCAGCCAAGATATGCGGGGCGAGGCGGTCAAGCGGATCGAGGATGTGCGCATCCTGCGCGGCGCGCAGTTCCCCGAGGATGCAGGGCCGCTCGCTCACCCGATCCGGCCGGACTCCTACCGCGAGATCAGCAACTTCTACACCGCGACCGTCTATAACAAGGGCGCCGAAGTCATCCGCATGATGCGCTCCATGGTGGGCGCGGCGCGGTTCCGTGCGGGTACCGATCTCTATTTCGACCGCCACGACGGCGAAGCTGCGACCTGCGAGGATTTCGTCACAGCGATCGAGGATGGGGCGGGGATCGACCTTGCCCAGTTCCGGCGCTGGTATAGCCAGGCAGGGACCCCGCGCGTGACGGTATCGCAATCGGTCGAGGGCGGCGTTCTGCATCTCACCCTCAAGCAGACCGTTCCTGCCACCCCCGGCCAGCTTGACAAGCTGCCGATGCCGATCCCGCTCAAGCTTGCCGTGCATTCGCGCAGCGGGACGCTCAGCGCGGAGCAGCTGGTAGTGCTGACCGATGAAGAACAGAGCTTCACGATTCCCCTCGCCGGGCCTGACCCGGTGGTCTCGATCAACCGCGGTTACACCGCCCCGGTGGTGATCGAGCGCGTTCTGGACCGCGACGACCTCGTGTTTCTCGCCGCGCATGACGATGATCCCTTCGCCCGCTCGGAAGCCTTGCAGGAGCTTGCGGTCGGCCACCTTGTCGCCGCCGCGAGCGGGACGCTAGTCGCAAAGGAGCAGGCCGCAGGCCAAGCTGCGATCATCGGCGCCTTTGGTGCGAGCCTCGCCGACAACGCGCTCGAGGATGCGATGCGCGGCGAGCTGATGGTGCTCCCATCCGAGACCTATCTGTTCGAGGTGATGGCAACCGGCACACGCAAGGCCGATCCCGGCGCCATCCATGCTGCGCGCGAGGGATTGAAGGCCGCGATCGGCACGGCGCTGGCGGGCGAATTGCAGGCGCTCCACGCGCGTGCTTCGGGCATCGCGCTCACCGATCCGGCAGGACGCGGCGCGCGCAAGGTCAAGACCATCGCCTTGGCCCTCATCGCCGCCGCCGACCCGGCGCGCGCGGCAGAACTGGCGGCGGCGCAGTATGATGCGGCCGACAATATGACCGACCGGCAGGGCGCATTGATGGTGCTGTGCGGGCTCGACCACCCGGCGCGCGCGGCAAAGCTCGCCGCCTTTTACGAGCGTTACAAGGACAATGCTCTGGTGGTGGACAAGTGGTTCACGTTGCAGGCGCTGTCGCTCCACCCGGATGTGATCGCCCATGTCCGCAAGCTTGCCGAGCATCCGGACTTCACGATGAGGAACCCGAACCGCGTGCGATCCTTGCACATGGCTTTTGCGGGCAATCCGAAAGGATTCCACAAGGCCGACGGCGAGGGTTATCGGATGGTCGCCGACGTGATCCTCGCGCTTGACCCGATCAATCCGCAGACTGCGGCGCGTTTCGTGCCCGCATTGGGGCGCTGGCGGCGGATCGAGCCGGGGCGGGCGGCACTGATGAAGGCGGAGCTTGAACGCATTCTTGCAGGCGGCAATTTGTCGCGCGATACCCTCGAGCAGGTCAGTCGCTCGCTGGGAAGCTGAAGTGAGCGCGTTTCAGATCGAGGCATCGCCGCTGCTGGCAGGCGTGCCGCACGGCTTCTTCGGCAGCGCGGGCGATGCCCACCAGTTCGGCTTCGGCGGTCCCGGTGACGGCACCGAGGTGCGATCGCTACGCGCCGCCGCCGCCGAAGCGATCCTGCCCGGCGGCAAGCTGGCTGCGCCGCATCAGGTGCATTGCCCCGATGTGGTCGTGGCCCGCACCGCGTGGGACGATGCTGCCGAGGGCCGTCCGGTCGCCGATGCGGTGGTCACTGCAACGCCGGGCATCGTGCTCGGGATCGTGACTGCGGACTGCGCGCCGGTCCTGTTCGCCGACCGCGATGCCGGCGTCGTCGGCGCCGCCCATGCCGGATGGCGCGGGGCGGCCGACGGCGTGCTCGAAAACACGATTGCCGCAATGGAAGTTCTGGGTGCCCGGCGGGGCCATATCGCCGCCGTCGTTGGGCCGACGATCGCGCAATCCAGCTACGAGGTCGACGAACCGTTCCGCGCCCGTTTTCCTGCGGACGCCGAGCGCTTCTTCGCCTCCGCGCCGGACCGCGAGGGCACGCAGCGCTGGCACTTCGACTTGCCCGGATTCATTCTTTTCCGGCTCTCAGAGGCAGGCCTTAGCAAAATTGCGGATACGCAGCGGGATACATTCTCCAACACCATGCGTTACTACTCACATCGGCGCGCCACGCAGGCGGGCGAGGCAAATTACGGCCGCCAGATCAGTATGATCGCGCTGCGCTGACACAGTCTTGCACGTCTGCGATCGTGGCTTGCTTAAAACACGGTTGGATTTTCGCTGGATTGCCGTTAATTGGCGCGGCGAGTTTCGGGGTAGGCATGCTGCAAGGCATTTTCTGGCCCGAAGCCGGGACCAATCGAAGGATCGGATCGGGGCCAAATGCCCCGCCGCAGGAACAAACGCCGCGCAGGCTTTTCCGGCGCGGCAAAACGAGCAGGGTAAGACGAAATGGCTACTGATACAGCCGCTACCACCGAACTCAGCAAGAGCGATGCAAGCTCGGGCGAAGGCGTGCGCCGCCGCGACTGGATCCACATCGCCGCGTTGAGCACGGCCGGCGTTGGCGGGGCATCCTTGCTGGTGCCGCTGATCAGCCAGATGGCGCCCTCGCAAGACGTGCTCGCGCAAAGCAGCACCGAAATCGACATCAGCGCGGTTCAGGCCGGACAGGCTATCAAGGCTGTGTTCCGCAAACAGCCGCTGTTCGTGCGCCGCCTCACGCCCGCGGAAATCGCGGAAGCCAACACGGTCGATGTGAGCTCGCTTCGCGATCCCCAGACCCTCGCCGAGCGGACCAAGGCCGGTCATGAGGATGTGCTCATCACCATGGGCGTGTGCACCCATCTCGGCTGCGTACCGCTGGGCGCGGCCGAAGGCGAGAACCGCGGCGATTTCGGCGGCTATTTCTGCCCGTGCCACGGTTCGCACTACGACTCCGCCGCGCGCATCCGCAAAGGCCCTGCGCCGAAGAACCTCATGGTTCCGGAGTATGAATTTAAGTCCGACACCATCGTCCGTGTCGGCTGAGCCTTCGTAACTACCCTATTAAGATAATTGACAGCCCTTCCATACCGATCAACCCGAGAGAACGCCATGAGTTTTGCCTGGGCCAAGCCATATGAACCGCAATCCGCTTTCACTAAGTGGGTTGACGAGAAATTGCCGCTTCCGCGGCTCATCTACAGCGCGGTTGGCGCCGGTTATCCGGTGCCGCGCAACCTGAACTACATGTGGAACTTCGGCGTGCTCGCCGGCTTCTTCCTCATGGTTCAGATCGTCACCGGCGTGGTGCTCGCGATGCACTATGCGGCGAACGGCCTGGTCGCCTTCGCGACGGTCGAGCACATCATGCGCGACATCAACTACGGCTGGATGATGCGCTACGCCCACGCGAACGGGGCGAGCTTCTTCTTCGTCGTCATCTACATGCACATCTTCCGCGGGCTCTTCTACTCGTCCTACAAACCCCCCCGCGAGATGATCTGGCTGCTGGGCGTGGTGATCTTCCTGCTGATGATGGCGACCGCGTTCATGGGCTACGTGTTGCCGTGGGGCCAGATGAGCTTCTGGGGCACGCAGGTCATCACCGGTCTGTTCAGCGCGATCCCGCTGGTTGGCGAGTCGCTGCAAGTGTGGCTGCTGGGCGGCTTTGCGCCGGACAACGCCGCGCTCAACCGCTTCTTCTCGCTGCACTTCCTGTTCCCCTTCGTGACCGCGGGTGTCGTGATCCTGCACATCTGGGCGCTGCACATCCCCGGCTCGTCGAACCCGACCGGCGTGGAGGTGAAGCAGGAATCGGACACTGTGCCGTTCCACCCCTACTACACCACCAAGGACGGCTTCGGCCTCGGCGTGGTCCTGATCTTGTTCACCACGATGATCTTCTTCCTGCCCAATTATCTCGGGCACCCGGACAACTACATCGAGGCTAACCCGCTCTCCACCCCGGCGCACATCGTGCCCGAATGGTACTTCTGGCCGTATTACGCGATCCTGCGCGCCTTCACCGCCGATCTCACCATCCCCTTCACCGGCATCGTGCTGATCCCGGCAAAGCTGCTGGGCGTGGTCGGGATGTTCGGCTCGATCCTGCTGTGGTTCCTCCTGCCCTGGCTCGACAAGAGCCCCGTGCGCTCGGGCCACTACCGTCCGATGTTCCGCAAGTTCTTCTGGTTCGGTCTGATCCCGACCATGATTGCGCTGTTCATCTGCGGCGGTGCGCCGGCTGAGGAGCCCTATGTGGTCATCAGCCAGATCGCCACGGCCTACTACTTCCTCCACTTCCTGGTGGTCCTTCCGATCATCAGTCAGATCGAAGTGCCCAAGCCTCTGCCCTTCTCGATCACCGAAGCGGTGCTCGGCGGGGACAAGCCTGGCAGCACCTCGGGTGGCGGCAAGATCGATCCTGAAAGCGTCGTCGAGGGTTTCCCCGGCACCGCGACCGACGGTTCGCTGCAACCGGCCGAGTAATCGGCGGCGCGCACACCCAAGCAATCTGAACCGATAACGAGAAAGAGTTCGGACATGACTATTCGTCTCGGCGCCATCCTAGCGGGCCTCGCCATTACTGCAGTGCTGCTGTTCTGGTCGCTCCTGCCCGGTGTCTACAACCTCGCTTTCGGCCCCCCGGCCGAAAAGCAGGCCTCCTATGCTTTCTACGAGCATGGCGAAGGCCCGGCGGGCGGCTTCTCGTTCGACGGTGCAATGGGCAAGTGGGATTACGCCCAGCTGCAGCGCGGCTATCAGGTGTACAAAGAAGTCTGCGCGGGCTGCCACAGCCTGAAGTTCGTCTCGTTCCGCAACCTCAAGCAGCTCGGCTACACCGACGTCGAGGTCGAAGCCGAGGCCAAGAGCTGGACTGTTCCGGGTCTCGATCCCGCCACTGGCGAGACCACCACCCGTCCGGGCACTCCGGTCGACGGCTTCCCGAGCCCCTACCCCAACGCCATCGCGGCGGCTGCGGCCAACAACAACGCCATTCCGCCCGATCTCTCGCTGATGACCAAGGCGCGTCCCGACGGTTCGAACTACGTCTACAGCCTCCTCCTCGGCTATGGCGAAGCTGATCCGGTCAAGGCGGCAAAGGTTGGCTTCGAGACGCCTGATGGCCTCTATTTCAACAAGCACTACCCCAACGTGAACATCGCCATGCCCCCGCCGCTCGCGGTTGACGGGCAGGTGACTTACGCCGACGGTACCAACGCAACTATCCCGCAGATGTCCACCGACGTCGCCGCCTTCCTGACCTGGACTGCCGAGCCTTCGCTGGTCGAGCGCAAGCAGACGGGCTGGTTCGTGATCGGCTTCCTGCTGTTTGCGACGGCGCTGGCCTTCCTGTCCTACAAGCAGATCTGGGCCGAGTTGAAGTCGAAGAAGAAGTAAGCTTCCCGCCCTCAGAAGAGCATCGGCGCCCCGTCATCCCTTGCAGATGGCGGGGCGCTCTGCTTTTGAAGGCGCTGAAAGGGGCCGATCCGACATGACCGCAACGCATCTCTCGCCCGAGGACCTCAAGGCGCTTGTGCGCACCGTGCCGGATTTCCCGCACCCCGGCATCCAGTTCCGCGACATCACGACGCTGATCGGACACCACCAGGGCATGGCGTCGAGCGTCCACCACCTCGCACGTCTCGCCTCCGGAGCGGGCGCGCACAAAATTGCGGGTATGGAAGCGCGCGGGTTCATCTTCGGCGCGGCGGTGGCGGTCCAACTCGGAATCGGCTTTGTGCCCATCCGTAAGCCGGGCAAGCTCCCCATTCCCACCATCGGCATCGACTACGCGCTCGAGTACGGCACTGACCGGTTGGAGATGGACCCCGGCGCGATCGAGCCGGGGCAGAACGTCGTAATCGTCGACGATCTGATCGCTACCGGCGGCACCGCGCTGGCGTCGGCCGAGCTGCTGTGCATGGCCGGGGCGGTCATCAGCCACGCGCTGTTCGTGATCGACCTGCCGGACCTCGGCGGCGCTGCGCGGCTGCGGGCGGCAGGGATCGAAGTTGGCACGCTGATGGAATTCGAGGGCGACTGACCACCAGCCAGCTGCGCGGCGATGTTCCACGTGAAACAGCGCGGCTAGTACCCGTTCGCAGGGACCTGGAGGGGGCCTAGCGGGGGCCTAACGGGGGTCTAAACGCTGCTGGAGGGGGTCTAAACGCCTCTGGAAAGCCTCTGAATATCGTCGGCCCCGCTCGCGCCTCGTACTCCCAGCCCCCGCAATCCTGTTTCGGTTGTGCCCGCAAGACCCCCTCGTCTATGCCCTTGGCGACGACCCGCTAACCTGCGCCCGGCCACCT
>JBBRUU010000105.1:0-10065 GCA_038247515.1 Sphingomonadales bacterium | reverse complement strand
GCGCGCCTGATTTGCTCCTGCCGAGATGATCAACATGCTCGATGCCGAGGCGAATGTTTGTCAGGTCTGCGACCCTGACGCCCCCATCCCTGCAGAGTTCATCGGCCTCCACCGCTTCCGCCGCGATGGCGTAAACGGCGCGCGCGAGCTGGTTGTCGCGCGGATGAAGGAGCAGGGTTACCTCATCCCCCACGTGGTGGAAAAGGACGGCGAGCAGATCGAACACGACGCCGAACCGCGCCAAATCGCCACGCCCTACGGCGACCGCGGCGGCGTGGTGATCGAGCCGTGGCTGACCGACCAGTGGTACGTGAACGCGGCAGAGCTGGCGAAGAAGCCGATCGAAGCGGTGAAGTCCGGCGACATCGGCATCGTGCCCAAGACGTGGGAGAAGACCTTCTTCAACTGGATGGAAAACATCCAGCCGTGGTGTGTCTCGCGCCAGCTGTGGTGGGGCCACCGGATTCCCGTTTGGTATGGCCCTCACTTCGACGGAGAGAGGTTCAGTTGGGACCTATCGAATAGCCAGAACAATAAGGCGTTCGTGGCGGCGGATCAGGAGGATCTCACTCGACAGCTGCTCGCTTACTACGGCGATAATGCTCGCTTCACGGAAGTTGATGAAATCTCAGATCTCTTCAACATCTACGCAAACGTAGCACCTGAGAGCTACTACGCAGAGCATGGCGACAAGATCGCAATCGCACGCGATGCAGACGTCCTCGACACGTGGTTCTCCTCCGCGCTGTGGCCCTTCGCCACGCTCGGCTGGCCGGATGCAGACGCACCGCTGGTCAAAAAACACTTCCCCAACAGCCTCCTCATTTCTGGCTTCGACATCCTGTTCTTCTGGGATGCGCGGATGATGATGATGGGCTTCTACAACATGGGCCAGAAGCCCTGGGACACGCTTTACCTGCACGGCCTCGTGCGTGCAGCCGACGGCGCGAAAATGTCGAAGTCGAAAGGCAATGTCGTCGATCCGCTCGGCCTTATCGACCAGTACGGCGCGGACGCGCTGCGGTTCTTCATGGCGGCGATGGAAAGCCAGGGCCGCGACATCAAGATGGATGAACGCCGCGTCGAGGGGTACCGCAACTTCGCCACCAAGCTGTGGAACGCGGCGCGGTTCTGCCAGTCGAATGGGATCGGCGCGTCGGCCACCGTCAAGGCCCCGACCGCGCGGCTCGCCGCTAACCAGTGGATCATCGGCGAGGTCGCGGCCTGCGTCACCGAGATCGAGCGCGCGATGGCCGATCTGCGCTTCGACGCCGCGGCAAATGCGATTTACCAGTTCACATGGAGCAAGTTTTGCGACTGGTATCTCGAGCTCATCAAGCCCGTCTTCGCAGGCGATGCGGACAGCCCGCCAGCCGTGGAAACCCGCGCGGTCGCCGGATGGGCGCTCGACCAGATACTCGTCATGCTCCACCCCTTCATGCCCTTCATCACCGAAGAGCTGTGGCACAAGCTCGGCGCGCGGCCTTACGAGCTGATCGTGGCGCAGTGGCCCATGCCCGAAGCCGAAGTCAGCAAGGACGCGACCGATGTGATCGACTGGGTGATCGACCTCACCACCAGCACCCGCTCGGCCAAGACCGAGCTCGGCATCGCGCCGGGGGCGAAGCTGGCAGCGTGGCTGGCGGCGCCTTCGGATGTGGCGACGCGCACCCTCGAGCGTTCCAGCGCTGCGATCGAGCGCCTTGCGCGCCTCGTTCCGGTGACCATCGGCGAAGCTCCAGCAGGCGCTGCCATGCAGGTGACCGCAGGGAAGGACGTATTCATCATCCCGCTCGAAGGCATCATCGACATCGCCGCCGAAAAAGCCCGGCTCGAAAAGGCACTGGCGGCATCTGAAAAGGAAGCCAAATCGCTGGGCGGGCGCCTATCCAACCCCGCCTTCGCCGAGAAGGCCAAGCCCGAAGCGGTCGAAAAAGCCCGCGCCGATCTTGCGCACCATCAGGGCGAAGTCGAGCGGCTGACGGCGGCGCTGGCGCGGCTGGGATAACCTCCCCTCCTTTTCAAAGGAGGGGATCGAGGGGTGGTTGTGGTGCGCCAGCACCGCACTCGCCCGCCACCACCCCCGACCCCCTCCTCTTCAGAGGAGGGGCGAGACGGGCGAACGGAGATCGCGTTGCAGCTAGTCCTGGCCACCGACGATACCGGCGAGCCGGAGATCTTCGCCTCGCTTCAGGGCGAAGGGCCGAGCATGGGCGTGCCTGTCGCATTTGTGCGACTGTCGCGCTGCAACCTTGCCTGCACATGGTGCGACACGGCCTACACTTGGCGCTTCGAGGGCGATAACCGCCCGCACCGCGACGGCATCGCGTTCGAACGCCGCGCCAATCAGGTGACGCTCACGCCCGCCGAAACGGCGGAGCGGATCGCGGCGCTCGGGCAGAAGCGTCTCGTCATCACCGGGGGCGAGCCATTGCTGCAGGCTCCCGCGCTGGCCGAGATGCTGGCGCACCTGCCGGACATCAACGTCGAGATCGAAACCAACGGCACCGTCGCGCCACCGGTGCGGCTCGATGTGCGGGTCGACCAGTACAATGTCAGCCCTAAGCTTGCGCATAGCGGCAACGCGGCAGACCTTGCGCTGATACCCGAAAGGCTGGACGCCTGGGCCACCGAGCCGCGCGCGTTCCTCAAGTTCGTGGTCGCTTCGCCAGATGATGTGGCCGAGGTGCTGGAGCTCCAGCGCCGCTACCGCTTCCGCCCCGAACGGGTGTTTCTGATGGCCGAAGGGACGGACAGCGCCACGCAGCGCGACCGGCAGGCGTGGCTCAGCGCGCTATGTCTGGAGCACGGGTTCCGGATGTCGGATCGGCTGCATATCCACCTGTATGGGGATACGCGCGGGACGTGATTTGATTGCGTGCCCGCCTCTGCGGGTACGTCCTCAGTGCTGTTCCTCCGCTCTGTTCCGGGCACCTGCGGGCGGGCGGTCGCCCTTGTGGACCCTGCGGGTCCGGAACAGCGCGCCGATCTTCGAATTTGGCGATAATATCGGTCGCACTAGCGACCGCAAGGCCGACCGGCCGCCCGCAGCCACGCGGCCGTCAGGCCGTGTGAGCGAGGATTTCGCACCGCGGACGCGGTGCGGAACACAACGGCATCAACCCTGACTTCTCCACCGCATCACCACGCGCTCGACCAGTTCTTGTTCGCCGCCGTCCCTGCTCCACAGATCAGCGAAGCTCGGGTCTTCGGAGGCCGGGCGCTTGTGTTCCTCGAGGTTATCGAAGGTCACCCGGATCGGGATCGCGACGCCCTCGCCGCAGATGATGCATTCGCGGTTGCGCAGGGCCGGGATGGAATCGAGGAAACCGCGCGCGCCTTCGGGCATGGCGGCCTTCACGAAGGCCTGGTCGCGGTCGTTGTTGAGGCGCATCGCGATGATCGTGCCGCACTGCGACAGCACGCCTTCGGCAAGGTCGGATGGGCGCTGGGTGATGAGGCCCAGCGAAATGCCATACTTACGGCCTTCCTTGGCGATGCGGCTGAGGATCTTGCCGACCGACGAGCCGTCGGCGTTGCGCTCGTTGGGGACGTAGCGGTGCGCTTCCTCGCAGACCAGCAGCACGGGGCGGGTCTTTTCGTCGCGGCCCCAGATCGCGAAGTCGAAGACGAGGCGGCTGAGCACCGCCACCACGGTCGAGGTGATATCCGATGGCACGCCCGACACGTCGATGATCGAGATCGGCTTGCCGCCTCCGGGCATCCGGAACACCTTGCTGATGAAATCGACCATCGTGTCGCCGACCAGCATGCCCGAGAACATGAACTGGTAGCGCGGATCGGCCTTGATCTCGTCGAGCTTGCCCTTGATCCGCATATACGGCGCGGTCGAGGTCGCCTTGTCGAGGCGCCCCATTTCATCCTGAAGGATATTGCCAAAATCGGAAAGCAGATAGGGGATCGGCGAATCTACGGTGATCTTGCCCATCTGCTGCGCCAGCCGGTTCTTGCTGCGCGCGGCGAGCAGGCATTTGGCGAGAATGTCGGCGTCCATCTGCCGCTCGTTGCCGCCGCTCGACAGCAGCACTTCGCAGTGCTCCTCGAAGTTCATCAGCCAATAGGGCATCTGCAGGTTGGAAACGTCGAGGATCTGGCCCGTGGTGCGGAACGCCGCGGCATATTCGCCGTGCGGGTCGATCATCACGATGTGACCTTTGGGCGCGGCCTCGCAGATGCGGTGCAGGATCAGCGCGGCGCTGGTCGATTTGCCGGTCCCGGTCGAACCGAGCAGCGCGAAGTGCTTGCCCAGCATCGCGTCGATATACAGACCGGCGCGGATGTCCTTGGTGGGGAAGACCTTGCCGATGGTGATGCTGGCGCGGCCATCGCTGGCGTAGATCTGTTCCAGATCCTTGGTGGTTGCGGGATAGACCATCGCGCCGGGAATGGGGTAGCGGGTGACGCCGCGCTTGAAACCGTGGATGCGGCCCGTCAGCTTTTCCTCGCCGCCTTCGCCCAGAAAGTCGATATTGGCGATGATCCCGCCCTCGGTGCGGCGGTCCTTGCGCTGGTCGCGCACGTTGGCGAGCAGCCACGCATCGCCGACGCGGATCTTGATCTGGCTGCCGACCTGCCCGGCCAGCGTGATCGAGGGATCGGCGTCCTTCATGCATTCGTTGAGGCGCTGGAGGTCGAGCGCGATCTGCGAGCCGGAGCCGGAAATCTCCAGCACCACGCCGATCGGCAGGCGCGCATTGTCCTGGACGTCCGCGGCATAGGCCGAAGCGAGTTCGTCTGAGCCCGCCGGGTTGGATCCGGTGAAGCGTTCGAAATCGTGCCTGACGTTGTCGGTCATCTGCGTCTTTCCCTGCGCGCGCCTCTGGAACGCAAGCGGACATAGCGTGGGCGCGGTTAAGATCGGGTCAATGATGCGCCTTTGCGCTGCGGCGCGCAGGGCCTAGGTGCGGGCAAACATGCGTCCTGCCATCCATCCCATGCCCAGCGAAAGCGCAATCGCGCCAAGGCCATAGAAGAACGACCAGCGCTGCGAGGCGGCCACAACCTGCCCCTCCAGCCCGGCCTTGACCACCTCGATCCGCGCCGTGGCGCTTGCTACCACCCGGCCTTTGGATACCGCGAAGGTCTCGGCCGTGTAGCGCCCGGTGGTGACAGTTGAGGGCAGATCGATGCGCGCCTGATAGAGCACCTTTTCGCTGATCCGCACCCCGCCGGGGTTCTCCTGATACAGCCCCTGCCGCCGCCGCAGTTCGACCAGCCCGCGCGAAAAGCGCGCCTGCTCGTCTGGATCAATCTGGCCGCTGGGCGAGAGCTGGATGAAGTCGGTGCCCAGCTCGTAGATCGCCGCGGTACGCTCGTCGACGATCTGGTCGATGGGGCGCGAGGAGGAGACCGCAAAGAACGAGGGCGCAGAGCGGAAGTCGCTCGATTCCGCGTTCATCCACATGCCGATAAAGCGTTCCTTCTCGCGGATACGCACCGGCTCGGCCGGGCCTTTGAGCACCACCACGATGTCGTAGTCGCCCGCGCTGCCTGCCGCTCCGGGATCGATCACCGCGCCGTAAAGCAGCAGCCGCGCGCCGGTGAAGCCTTGGCGCACCTCGATCCGCGACTGGCTGACCTCGGGCACCAGCACCGGCTCGCGCTCGGCGGTTAGTGCGCCCCAAGCGAGCAGCAGCAGGACGAGGCGCTGCGCGATGCTCACGGCGCGCTGCTCATAACTGCTCCACGGTGTAGATCTCGTCGGGCTGTACGCCGAGGCCGTAGAGCATCCGCAACGCGATCAGCAGCACCAGCGTGGCCAGCGCGAGGCGCAGGTATTCGGGCTTGGCCTTCAAAGCGATCTGCGTCCCGAACTGCGCGCCGAGCACCGAGCCCAGCAGCAGCAGCGCCGCCAGCACAAGGTCGACCGCCTTGGTGGTGAGCGCGTGGGTCATGGTTGTCACCATCGTCACAAACAGGATCTGGAACAGCGAAGTGCCGACCACCGTGTTGCCGCTCATACCCAGAATGTAGAGCATCGCCGGGACCAGCAGGAAGCCGCCGCCGACCCCCATCAGCATCGTCAGGATACCGACCAGCATCCCGAGGATCGCAGGTGCGAGCGGGGAGATGTAGAGGCCGGACGCATAGAACCGCCAGCGATAGGGCAGGCTGGCGACGAGCGGATGGTGGCGGCGTTTCCTGACTTGCACGCCGCCCTTGCCAAGCAAGCCGGGGCGCAGCGTGCTGACTGCCTCGCGCAGCATCAGCGTGCCAATCGAGCCGAGCATCAGCACGTAAAGCACCGAAATCACGACATCGATCTGGCCCAGCGTCTGGAGCACGCTGAACAGCCCCGCGCCCATCAGCGCGCCGAAGATCCCGCCGCCGACCATCACCGATCCCATGCGGTAATCGACGCCATTGCGCCGCGAATGGGCGAGCACGCCCGACACGCTCGCGCCGGTCACCTGCGTCGCCGCCGAGGCTGCCGCGACCGTCGGGGGAATGCCATAAAAGATCAGCAGCGGCGTCGTGAGAAACCCGCCGCCGACCCCGAACAGGCCCGACAGGATCCCCGTCAGGCCGCCCAGCAGGACGATGAAGAGCCCGTTGACCGAGAGATTCGCGATGGGCAGGTAAACGTCCATACAGGCATGAGTAGCCGAGGCGGCACGGCGATTAAACCCGCGCTGGGTGCGTATCCTGCGTGTTTTTTCGCAAAAGCCGGGTGCGGTGCCGGAACGCTCCCGCTCAGAACCCCGCCGAGATTGTCGCTGCCGCCCCTGACGCCGGCGCGGCATCGCCCGCGACGCGCTGGCGGTAATCGACCGAGACACGCGTCGGCACACGTCCGACTTTGACATCGAAGCGCAGCGTCGGGCCGATGTCGACCCGCTGCGCATCCCTTTGCGCCCCGCCCCATACGCCCGCGCCAAAGCTCATCTGCAGGGCATCGCGGCTCAGCCGGCCGACCACCGGCATGTCGCGGGTGATGATCGCCTGCCCGTCGGCAAAAGCGGTCGAGCCCGCCCCGCCGACCCAGCCGGCCTGTCCGTATGCCTCGAGCCGCGTGCCAAGCGGCAGGGGCAAGGGGTCAAACTCGGTGACCGCATAGGCCGCCGGGCGGATCTCGCTGCCGAACGGGTTGGTGGTATAGCGCGCCTCACCCGCCACCCGCAGCGGTACGCGGGCAAACGGGCGCAGCGATGCGCCGAGTGCCAGCTCGCTTTCGCCGCCGGGCACGTTCGCCTGATAGGCACGCAGGTACAGGCGGGGATCGTAACGGCTCGATCGCGCGAGGCGATATTGCACCACCGCGCCGGCCTGACTGGCGCCGTAGATCGGGACGCGGCCCTGCGAGACCGATGCCGCTTCCGAACCCTGGCGGTAGAAGGCCCAGCTATCCAGCGACCAGCGCCCCGGCGCAGCGGAGGGTTTTGCAGCGCGCGGGGCGGCAAGAAACGGCGCGCTCCCAGCGACCTGCGCAGCGGCAAGGGCAGGCTGCGCCCGCGCAGCGCCCGGCGGCAGGCTCGGGAACGCAGGCAGACCGAGATCGGGCTCGCGAGCGTAAGCGTAGGGGCCACTATAGCCAGGGGCATAGCCGGGGGCATAGGCTGGGGCATAGGCTGGGGCATAGGCTGGGCCATAGGCAGGCTGGCGAGACGGATGCAGGATGCGCACGATCCGCAAGGGCAGAGGCGCGCCGAGCGCCTCGGGGCCGTAATAGGCCGCCATCGGAACCGCAGGGGCCGCGGCCATCAGATAAGGATTGGCCGCCGACTGCGGGGCGTAGGCGTAACCGGCGGGTTCGCGCAGGGGGCTCTCGAACGCGGCGGCGGGCGTCTCGAAGGGATCGTCCCACCACACCGCGCGCAGACCCACCCAGCCGATCACGAGCATCAGCAGCAAAATCAGCGGACCGCCGCGATACCCGGGGCGAGGCGGTGCAAGCGGCGTCACCGCGCCGCGCCTAGCGGGATGAACTGGGCCGGATGCGGGTCGTGCTCGGTCTTGTCCCACGCCGCCGCGCGTCCGGCGAGCGTGCCGATATAAACGAACAGCGCGCGCCGTCCGGCGATGATCGCCAGCAGATTGGCAAGCGGCACCCGCAAAATCGCCCACAGCCCCTCGATGATGCCGTATTCGCGCGCGGTGAAGCCGAAGCGCAGCATGATCCGCCACGTAAAGGCGAGCGCGTTGGCGGCCAGCACCGCCTTCAGCAGCGGGGTAAGCGGCTGCGGCTCGGCAAGACCCGCCGCCACCAGCAGCCCCAGCATGCCCGTCAGCACCACCAGCATATAGCCGATCAACAGCACCAGCGCAGTGAGCGGCCCGCGCCGGTCGCGCGCACGCATCCAATATTCGATGAGACCGCCTGCCCAGCCGATCCGGTCCCAGCCCTGCAAGGCGATGCCAAGCACCCAGCGAGACTTCTGTCGCACCGCAGCATCGACGTTGTGCGGGAAATAGGCGCGGGTCGCGATCAGCCGGTCATCGTCGCCGCGCGCCCGTACGAAGCGGCATTGCCCGCCCGCTGCCGCGATGGCGAGGCCAAGCTCGTAATCCTCGGTCAGCGAGTCGCTGGCAAACGGCAGGTCATCGCCGTCCCGTGCCACCAGCCAGTCGAGCGCGCGGCGTGAGGTAGCACAGCCCACCCCGGCCCCTGGAAGGCCCGCGCCAAGCGCGTCGCGCACCACCATCGCCTTGCCATGTGCCTCGGTGAACTCCTCGCAGTAATGGCTGGCGATGTGCCGCGCGAGAAAGGCACGGTGGTGCGGGACCAGCGGTTCGACCGGGAGCTGCACAAAGTCCGCTCCGGCCGCGATCGCCTCGTCGAGCAGACCCAGTCCGCCGGCATCGACGATGTCCTCGGCATCGTGGAACACCACTGCAGCAAAGCGCCGTCCGCCGCGCTCCTCGTCCAATGCGAGGGCAGCGTAGAGGCGGTTGAGGCAATCGGCCTTGGTGGTCGGCCCGTCGCGGTCGAAGATCACGAGCCGCAGTCGCGGATCGCGGTGCGCAGCGGCAACGCAGGCGCCAAGCGTTACAGGATCGTTGCGGTAGCAGCCCACGTAAAGGCGCAAATTATGCTGCGGCCAGGTGCCCAGCAGGTGGCGAAGCGTCTGGCCGATGACGGCCGCCTCGCGCCAGGCCGGGATCACCACCGCGACGGGTCCGGAAAGCGGGCGGTTCTGGAGCGCGGCGCGGCTACGGCTCGAGGTTTGGATGCGTCCGGTCACACGTAGCCACAGCCACACGGCATCCACTGCCAAATCGTCAGCTGCGCCGATAAGGAAAAACACCCCGGCAAACAACAACAGTTCGTGTTGCAGCAGGGCAAGGCCCTGCCACGGATCAAGGTCCGATATGGACAAGGTGCGACCCTCCCAAACAAGGGTGTCTACCTATCTTGACAGTGTGTTCAACGCAACAACTCTGACGAATTTTAATAATTTAGGTGAGTTTCGCCATTGAGTGCGCAGTGAGCCGGCTGCTACCAGCTTCCGATATTGGACATACTCGTCCACGGTTCGGCAGGCTCGAGATGGCCTTCCTGGAGCAGTTCGATCGAGATCCCGTCGGGCGACTTGACGAAGGCCATGTGTCCGTCGCGCGGGGGGCGGTGGATGGTGTGGCCCGCTTCGAGCAGGCGCTGGCAGGTCGCGTAAATATCGTCGACCCGGTAGGCGAGATGCCCGAAATTGCGCCCGCCGGCATATTCCTCGGCCGCAGAACCATCCGCAGGCGGCCAGTTATAGGTGAGCTCGACCTCGGCGAGGCCGGCCTGCCCCGGCGCAGCGAGGAAGATCAGTGTAAAGCGCCCGGCCTCGCTGTCGAAGCGGCGCACCTCCTCAAGCCCGACGAGCTTGAAGAACGCGACCGTGGCGTCGGGATCGCTGACACGGATCATGCTGTGGAGATATTTCATTCAAACTCCGTTCATCGCCGCTGATGCACAACTCGTCGTAACAATCCAGCAGGGGGACCATGCGATGAGCAGCGACGAAGTGCAACCGGCGAATACGACGAGCAGTGCCCTGCGCGAGCCGGCCAACCTGCGCTGGTTCGGCACCGCGGCGATCCTCTCGGCCGGGTTGATGG
>JBBRUU010000104.1:0-10078 GCA_038247515.1 Sphingomonadales bacterium | reverse complement strand
GCGGTGGAGCGTTCTTCCGGCGTGATCTTGATCACCTGCGCGCTGCCGCCGCGATGGAGGTTGGAGCGAAATTCGTCCGGTGCGCCGGTGCGCTTCATCGCCGCAACCACCTTGCCGCCCACCACCAGCGCGCGGATATCGGTGCCGCCGGCCTCCTTGATGAACTCCTGTACAAGGATGTTGACGTTGGCCCCGCGGAACGCCTCGATCACCGACTTGGCGCTCGACATTGTTTCGGCGAGGACCACGCCGATGCCCTGCGTACCTTCGATTAGCTTGATCACCACCGGCGGTCCCTTGACAGCCTTGATGATCTCCTCGGCAGCCTTGGGATCATTGGCATAGGCCGTCAGCGGCAGGCCGAGCCCATGCTTGGCGAGGATCTGCAAGCTGCGTAGTTTGTCGCGGCTGCGGCCGATGGCCACGCTCTCGTTCAATGACCAGATGCCGCGCATCTCGAATTGGCGAAGGATTGCAAGGCCGTAGTTGGTGATCGAGGCCCCGATGCGCGGGATGACCGCATCATAGGCGGCGATCGGCGCGCCGTTGTAGTAGACCTCGGGGCGGTGGCTGGCGATGTGCACGGTGCAGCGCAACGTGTTGAGAATGTCGAGCGTGTGCCCGCGCTCCTCGGCAGCCTGCTTCAGCCGCTTGTGCGAGTAGAGGTTGGCGTTGCGCGCCAGCATCGCGATTTTCATGAAGACCCTTTCAAGACCGGTCGTCTACCGGCGGATGCGCCCCTTATGCGCTATCGGAGGTGATTGCAGCCAGGAATGGCCGCTATCCACTACCATCCTCCGTCTGAGCGCGGAGCGCCCGATCAGCATCGGGAACTGCATCTGGGATCGGTCCGCCAGGCTTATCTCCGCCCGGAATCGAAGTTTACCGATAGTCAGCGGCGTCTTTATGACAAAGCGCGTCTGCTTATCGCCGTTGGAGCTAGTGATGCCGCGCACGTCGACATGGATCGCCTCGCAGAAGCGTCGCTCCCCGCCCCAGTCGACCGCAAAGCGCACGAACCGCTCGCCGTCCCGGACAAAGTCGTCGAGCACATGAGCGTAAAGCGAGGAGGTGCGCGCGCCGGTATCGATCTTGGCGGGAATCCCGGTAAGGCCGAGCTCCGGAAGGCTCACAAGCTCGCGCCATCCGACGACGAGCGGTAGCGGCCTGTCGGCCATCAAGCTGGGCTGCCAAGGAAGGCGGCGATCGCTTCGCCGAGTTCAGGCTTGATGACGCTGTTCATGTGGCCGCCCGGCACTTCGACATAGCGGGCATTGGGCAGCAGCGCGGCGAGATCTACAGCTGAGCCATTGTCATGGTCCTCGTCTCCGCAGATCACGACGGTCGGCAAGGAGATATTGGCAAGATGGGTGAGGTCGAAGTCGTCCATCGCACCCAGCAGCAGCCGCGCCGCGACCCGGTCGACGCCCTGCGACTTCAGGAAGGTGCGCGCGGTGTAGGCCGGATCACCCGGGCGGATCGTGTCGAAGTCGTCGATCACCCGCTTGAAGTGGTCCACGCGGCGCGACCAGTCGGCAAGCCCCGCCACGCCCATGCCGCAGATCGCCAGCCGGCGCGGCTCAAGAATGCCGTGGGCGACCGCATGGATCGCGGTGCGCGCGCCGAGGGAGAAGCCGACGAGGTCGAACGCGCCCGGTGCAATCGCGAGGTGCTCGGCGAGCGCGGCGACATCGCGCACCAGCACACCGGTCGGATAGGCGCTCGGCTCGCGCGGGGCTGCGCTGTCGCCATGCACCCGGAAGTCGAGCATGATCGCGCGGAAGCCCGCCGCAGCGAGCCGCTCGCCGTGGCCCCATTTGATCCAGTTCATCTGCGCGGAGGAAAACAGCCCGTGCAGAAGGATCACTGGCGAACCCTCACCCACGATATGGGCGGCCAGCGCCGTGCCATCGAAGCTGGCGAAGTGCTCTGTCGAGGTGCTCATGGCGGGTCTGCTAGCGCGGAACGTCTCCTGTTGCCAGACACCGCGAGGTCAGACCGGGCTTAAGAATAGTAAGCGCGCTTATTATATGCCCGGCACACGAGCATCGATATCGGATACCGACTCGCGGACAAATCGCGCCAGCTTCGCCGCTTCTTTGACGAGCGCGTGCGCGGCCTCGGCCTCACCGGCCCGCAAGCGCGGCTGTTGCTTTCACTCGGCCGCTATCCACACGAGAACCAGGCCTCCTGTGCCGAACGGCTGGAGATCGAGCCGATCACCCTCACCCGAATTGTCGACCGACTGGAGGATGCCGGATGGATTGATTTCCGGAGCGACCCCTGCGACCGGCGCGCGCGCATCCTGCATCTCACCGACAAGAGCCGCGGTATCGCCACCCGCCTCACCATGGGTGTAGAGGCGCTGTTCGAGGAAATGCTCGACGGCTTCGACCCAGGTGAACGGGTGATTTTCGCGAACCTGCTCGACCGCATTGCCACCAACATGGTCGCTGCCCGCCAACCGGAGGTCGCCCATGGCTGATGCCGATCCTGCCCGCGCACCCCAGACCAGAGCCGCCACGCCGCTCACCGCCGCGCAGGAGGATGCGCCCATGCGCCGCCCGTGGCTGCGCTGGGGTGTGATGCTCGCGGTTCCGCTCGCGCTCGCGATTGGTGCCCTTCTTTATTGGCAGAGCCTCGCTGGCAAGGTCTCGACCGACAATGCCTACCTCAAGCAGGACATGGTCTCGATCAGCGCCGATGTCGGCGGGAAGATCGTCGATATCAAAGTCGCCGAGGGTGCCGACGTGACGGTGGGACAGCTCCTGTTCCGGATCGACCCCGAGCCTTTCCGCCTGCAGATCGCCGAGTCCAACGCCGCGATCGCCAGCGCGCAAGCCAACGTGATTGCGCTCAGCAATGCGCCGGAACTGACCGGAACCGACATCGAGGCCGCACGCAGCGACGTCGCCTTCGCCGAGGCGCGGTTCGAGCGGGTGCGCGCGCTGCGCGATAAGGGCTTCTCGACCAAAGCCGACTTCGAGGCCGCCCAGCAGCAGGTTGTGCAAGCGCGAGAAAACGTGCGGCAAGCGCAGGACCGCCAGCGCGAGGCCCGCGCGCGGCTCGCCACCGGCCCAGCCGTGCCCGGCGTCAATCCGCAGATCGCCGCTGCCGAAGCGAGCCGCGCCAGCGCTCAGCTTTCCATGCGCCGCACCGAAGTGCGCGCGCCGGCCGCCGGACGCATCGCCCAGGCCGATCGCCTGCAAGTCGGCCAGCAGGCCGTCCCCAATCTTCCCGTGCTGACGCTGGTCCGCTCGAACTCGACCTATGTGGAGGCGAATTTCAAGGAGACCGACCTTGCCGACATGGCGGTCGGCCAGCGCGCCGAGATCCGCTTCGACGCCTATCCCGATGTCGTACTGAAAAGCCGCGTCGCCTCGATCGGCGCAGGCACGGGCGCGGAGTTTTCGGTGCTACCTGCGCAGAATGCCACCGGCAATTGGGTCAAGGTCACCCAGCGCGTGCCGGTCCGGATCGCAATCGAGGGCCAGAGCCCGCGGCGCCTGATCGCCGGCCTCTCCAGCGACGTGACGGTCTTCACCGACGGCACTGGCAAGCGCTGAGATGGCCAGCCGGGCCGCGCCCGCTTCCACCGCCCTGTTCTCAGCCGCGACGCCGGAGCCGCCTGGCGACGTGCCCGAGCTTGAGTCCCGCAACTATACGCTGATGATCGTCGGGGTGATGGCCGCATCGCTGCTCCAGATCCTCGACACCACTATCGCCAACGTCGCCCTGCCGCACATGCAGTCGTCACTGGGCGCCACGGGCGACACGATCACCTGGGTGCTCAGCAGCTACATCATCGCCCCAGCTGCCACTCGCAAATCATGGCGGTGTGGGGCATGGGGATCATGATCGGCCCGATCCTAGGGCCCATCCTCGGCGGATGGCTGACCGAGACCGCCAACTGGCGCTGGGTGTTCTTCGTCAACCTGCCGGTTGGCATCGCATCGCTGGTGATCCTGTTCACCTGCCTGCCAAGCCGTCCCAAGCGCGAGCGGCGTTTTGACATCATCGGCTTCCTGCTGATGGCGCTTGCGCTTGCCGCCTTCCAGCTCATGCTCGATCGCGGCGCGCAGGAGGACTGGCTGGCCTCGGCCGAGATCTGCGTCTACCTCGTCCTCACGCTCTCGGCGACGTGGATGGTGGTGATCCACTTTGCCACCGCCCGCGCGCCGTTGTTTGAACGCTCGCTGTTCGCCGACCGCAACTTCGCGATTGCCTTGTCCTTCATGGTGGTAATCGGCATCGTGATGTTCGCGGTGATGGCACTGCTGCCGCCGATGCTCCAGAACCTGTTCGGCTACGGTGTGATCGACACCGGCATCGTGCTGATGCCGCGCGGGGTGGGCATCCTTGTCTCGATGCAGGTCTCTGGCCTGCTGATACGCCGCGGGGTGGATGCGCGGCCGGTGGTGGCGAGCGGCTTCCTGATCTGTGCCTTGTCACTGTGGCAGATGTCACACTGGTCGCTCGACGTCGACGAGTTCCACGTGATCGTCAGCGGACTGCTTCAGGGCCTCGGCATGGGCCTCGTCTTCATCCCCCTCCAAGTGAGCGCCTTCGCCACGCTCAGTCCAGCGATGCGCACCGACGGGTCGAGCCTCCTAAACCTGTTCCGTTCAATGGGCGCCTCGGCGGGGATTTCGATGATGACGGTGCTGCTCGCGCGCAACATTCAGACCTCGCACGCCGACCTCGGCGCGCATGTGACGGCTGCGACCGGCCACATCCTCGACTTCTCAACCGTCGACCGCTTCCAGGCCCTGGGCGCCACCGCGATGGTGCTGCTCAATGCCGAGGTGGACCGGCAGTCGGCGATGATCGCCTATCTCGACGATTTCTGGCTGATGATGTGGATCACGCTCGCTGCCGCACCATTCGCCTTCCTGATGCGCAAAAACACGCAGCCCGCAGGCCCCGTAGCACTGTCGGAATAGCCGTGATTTAGCGGAAGAAGCACTGCGTCCCGGCGTAGAGCATCTCGGCGACATCGCCTTCGACGAAACCGCCGATCTTCTGACCAAGCGCGAATTCCTCGCCGAGCGTGCTGTCCTCGACCGCCGCAAAGCCGGGCGCGGCCTCGACGACGCTACGCGCGCTGCCGAGCTGCACCCCGCCCGCGAGCTTGATCGTGCCAGGCGCCGCGCGGTCGCCGTCCTGCGTGCCGTGCCAGTTCCAGCCGACGAGGCGGCCTTTCTGGAAATGCGCCGTGAGCCCGCCAGCAAAGTCTGTGAAGCTGACAGGCCCTGCCCCGCACTCGCCGTTTTCACCGCTACGGAGCGGTTCCCCGAGCGCCTTGGTGAGCGCAGCTTCGACCTCCTTCTGCCCGGCGGCAAAGTAAAAGGCCTCGGATCCCGCTGCCATCCCCTCGCCGCGCAGTTCGACGGCATTGGCGGCAAGCGGAGCCTGGGCTTCATTGCCCTGCAGCTTCTCGGCCGGGCTGGGCACACCGCCACTGTCGCAGCCGGTCAGCGCCAGCGCACCCACGAGCATGAGGCAAGCAATCCGCATCGGCATTACCCCTTCTTGAGGTGGCGGCGGCCGAGCAATTCGGCAATCTGCACCGCGTTCAAAGCCGCGCCCTTCCGGAGGTTGTCCGAGACGCACCACAGGGTGATGCCGTTCTCCACCGTAGGGTCTTCGCGCACGCGGCTGATAAAGGTCGCCGCATCGCCGACGCATTCGACCGGCGTGATGTAGCCCCCGTCCTCGCGCTTATCGATCAGCATCACGCCCGGCGCCTCGCGCAGCAGGTCCATCGCCTGCTCGGCCGAAATATCGTTCTCGAACTCTATGTTCACCGCCTCGGAGTGACCGACGAACACCGGCACGCGCACGCAGGTCGCGTTCAATTTGATCTTGGGATCGAGGATCTTTTTGGTCTCGACCACCATCTTCCATTCTTCCTTGGTCGACCCGTCGTCGAGGAAGCTGTCGATGTGCGGGATCACGTTGAAGGCGATCTGCTTGGTGAACTTGGACGGCTCCACCGGATCGCCGACGAAGATCGCGCGGCTCTGCTGGAACAGCTCGTCCATACCCGCCTTGCCCGCGCCGGAGACCGACTGGTAGGTCGAAACGACCACGCGCTTGATCTTGGCGAAATCGTGAAGTGGCTTCAGCGCCACCACCAGTTGCGCGGTCGAGCAGTTGGGGTTGGCGATGATGTTGCGCGCCGTGTAGCCGTCAATCGCGTCGGGGTTCACTTCCGGCACAACCAACGGAACGTCGGGGTCCATGCGGTACAGCGACGAATTGTCGATCACGACGCAGCCGGCAGCCGCCGCCTTAGGGGCATATTCCTTAGCCGGGCCTGAGCCTGCCGCGAACAGCGCGATGTCCCAGCCGGCCCAATCGAAATGATCGATGTTGCGACACTTGAGCATCTTGCCGGTGTCGCCGAATTCAACCTCGGTGCCGACCGAACGCGAGGATGCAACCGCGGCAACCTCGTCGCACGGGAACTCGCGCTCGGCGAGGACCTGCATAATCTCGCGCCCGACATTGCCGGTCGCGCCGACCACTGCCACCCGGTAACCCACTTGGCATTCTCCTATGACTTGGCCTCGCGAGATAGCGTGCGCGCGCCCCAGCGCAACAGCTAAGGTCGACTGTGCAGACCTATTCCGGCGGTGTTACCCCGTGTGCGGCAAGGAAGCGGAAGATGCTGTTCCACACATGCGGTCCGATCTTCTCGCCCGACACGCGGTGGGTGTAGCCGGGGTACAGCATCATCTCGAAGGGTGTGTTGCTTTCCTGAAGCACGCCGATCAGTTCCGAGGAGTTTTCGAACACCACGTTATCGTCCGCCATGCCGTGGATCAGCAGTAGCGGATCGGCGATCTTCGCGGCATCGGGGATGGCGCTAGCAGCCTTGTAGGCATCGGGAACCTCACGCGGATCGCCCATGTAGCGTTCGGTGTAGTGAGTGTCGTAAAGCTCCCACCGCGTCACTGGCGCGCCGGAAATGCCCGCCGCATAAAGGCCGGGGTCGGCCTCGAGCATCTTCAGCGTCATGTAGCCGCCATAGGACCAGCCATAGGTGGCGACCTTGGCCGGATCGACGAAATCGAGGCTTTTGAGGAACAGCGCCCCGGTTTTCTGATCGCGCACTTCGGCGCTGCCCATGGCGCGGTACAGCGGTTGCTCAAAATCCACGCCGCGGTTGTTTGAGCCTCGATTGTCGAGCTCGAAGTAGATGTAGCCCTTGTCGACCACCGCCTGCGCCAGCGCACCGGTCCAGCCCTTGGTGACCTCCTGCGTGCTCGGCCCTCCGTAATGGCTGAAGAACACAGGGTAGCGCTTGCCGCGCGCCATATTGGGCTTGAGCATCATCCAATGAAGCGGGGTGCCGTCCTCGGCAGCGATCGTGCCGTATTCGGGGACGGTGTGCCCAGCGAGGAACGGCGCATAGGGGTGATCGCCCTCAAAGCTGTTTTCCTCGATCCATGCGACCCGCGTGCCGTCTGGCGCGGCAATATAGGATTGCGGCGGCTGGCTTGGCCCTGAGCGGCTGACGTAGAGTAGCCGCCCTGCCCCATCCATCGATGCATTGTTGGTGAAGGCGAGGTCGGTGAGCAGCTCGGGCTCGCCCGTCCCGTCAAGCCGCGCGCGGTAGATTTGCTGCGTGAGGACGTCGGCGGTCGCCTGATAGGTGAATGTGCCCGCAGCCTCGTCCAAGCCGACCAGCGACGTGGTGGGCGATGTGCCACGGGTAAGCTGCGTCCATGCGCGGCCACTGTAGCGGTAAAAGTGCCCGAAGCCATCGCGTTCGGACCACCACAGCAGGCTACCATCCGAAAGGAAGCGGTAATTGTCAGTGAGGTTCACCCAATAATCGGGCCGCGCAGCCTGCTCGGTAAACCAGATCGTGCTCGCACCTGTTGCGGGATCGACCCGCAATACATCGGTCTTCGTCTGCGCGCGGTCCTGCCGCTGAACATAGATCGCGCTGCCATCAGGCGCCCAATCAACGCGGGCGACGTAAACATCGAGATCAAAGCCGAGGTCGACCCTGACCTTGTTCCCGCCATCGGGATCGATCACGTAGAGATCGACCACGGCGTTGTCGGTGCCCGCCGCGGGATAGCGCTGGTCGAACACCTTGGTGCCCTTGGCGCCGATCGCCGCGCGGGTGACGATGCCTACGCTGGCTTCATCCGTACGCTGGACGACGATGCGCTTGTCGTCGGGGCTCCACCAGTAACCCCGGAACCGCGCCATTTCTTCATGCGCCACGAATTCGGCCTCGCCCCAGCGGATCGTTTCGCCTTCCTGCGGAGTGACGGGCTGCGCTTCGGCCCCTACCGGGCCGACCCACAGTCGCCGGTCGCGCACGAAGGAGACATAGCCGCCCTTGGTCGAGAGGCCGGGGTTGAGTTCGCTGCCTTCGGTGTCGGTCAGCTGCGTCACCGTGCCGTCGAGCTTGGCGAGGAACAGGTCGCCGTCAATCGGCACGAGCACTCCTGCGCCGTTGCTCGCCCACTGATAGGCGATGATGCCCTTGAGATTGCCGACGCGGGCGCGCTCGCGCTGCATCTTCTCATCCTCGGAGAGTTCGCGCCCGCTGCCGAGGTTTTCCGAATCCACCAGCATCCGCCACTCGCGGGTGTCGATGTCATAGCCCCACAAGTCATACCGCTCACGATCATCGGCGCGGTTGCGCAGCAAGGTGAGATAGCGGCCGTCGGGCGACAGTTTCACCTGCCGCGGCGCCGGGCCGTCGAGGCTGGGGGAGGCGAAGACGCGCTCGAAAGTGAGTGTGGGGGCAGGCTCAGGCATGGCATCCTCCGCCGCGACAGGAACAGCGAGTATCACGGCAACAGCAGCAAGAACCGAACGCATTCAAAGCCCACCTCGTCATTGCGAACCGCAGGTCCGCGGCGCACTACGCTACTCGCAATGACGAGGGGGAATGGCAAGTGGCCCAAACGAAAAGGGCGACTCCAAGGAGCCGCCCTTCGCAAAATCGGTGGCTGGGTAAGCCTTATGCCTTAGGCGTGTTATCGCGGCGCTCGACGATACGTGCGCTCTTGCCGGTGCGGCCGCGCAGGTAATAGAGCTTCGCACGACGCACCACGCCGCGGCGGACCACGGTGATGCTTTCGACGATCGGCGAATAGAGCGGGAAAACGCGCTCGACGCCTTCGCCAAAGCTCATCTTGCGGACGGTGAAATTGCTGCCCATGCCGCGGTTCGAACGGGCGATCACGACGCCTTCGTAGTTCTGAACGCGCTCGCGGTTGCCTTCCTTCACCTTCACGCCAACGCGGACGGTATCGCCCGCGCGGACATTCGGGATGTCCTTGCCGGACTTGGCGATTTCTTCGGCTTCAATCTGCTGGATCAGGTTCACTGGTCCGGTGCCTTGTCTTTTCGCCGCGCGCCAGAGGCAGGCTGGACCCGAACGCCCTTATGACGTTCCCAAAGGTCTGGCCTGCGTAACCGTGTGTCATCCTCGCTGCGTTGCTTTCGCCACGCCGCGATTTTCGCATGATCCCCCGATCGCAGCACTTCGGGGATCGTGCGCCCTTCCCATTCCTGAGGTCTGGTATAGTGCGGGTACTCGAGCAGGCTTTGTTCAAAGCTCTCGTCATCCCCGCTGGAGGCTGCGCCCATTACGCCGGGAAGCAGCCGAATGCAAGCGTCAAGGATGGTGAGCGCGGCCATCTCGCCGCCGGACAGAACGATGTCGGCAAGAGAGATTTGCTCGATCCCCGGCCGGGCCTCGAACAGGCGTTCGTCGAAGCCCTCGAAGCGCCCGCACAAGATGATGACACCGGGGCCGCTCGCGATTTCGCGGATGCGTTGTTGTGTGATGGGCCTGCCGCGCGGGGTCATGGCGAGAATCGGGCGGCCAGCGGCAGGCGCGCTGCCTAGCGCCCGCGCCAGAACGTCGCACTTGAGCACCATCCCCGCCCCGCCGCCTGCAGGGGTATCATCGACGGTGCGGTGCTTATCCCCGGCAAAATCGCGGAACTGCACGGTCTCGCATGACCACTTGGCATCGGCGAGTGCGCGGCCCGCGAGCGAGACGCCGAGCGGCCCGGGGAACATCTCAGGGTAAAGCGTC
>JBBRUU010000103.1:0-10288 GCA_038247515.1 Sphingomonadales bacterium | reverse complement strand
TTGAAGCGCGGCGTCTTCCACTCGGTTGTCGACCTCCAGGCCGCCATCAACCGCTTCCTCGCCGAGCATAACGACAACCCCAAACCCTTTACATGGACCGCCGATCCAAACAAAATTATCGCCGCTGTAAAAAGAGGGCATCAAGCGTTGGATTCTATCCACTAGGTCTCGGGCCTGCCGATGCGACTTACGCTTCGGACGTGCGGGAACTCATTCACCTGTTGCGCGAATACCAGCACCGGTTCCCACATAATGTGGCGTCGCTACATGGTTACGGGCCTGCGCATTTTAGTGACTGTCAGGAATTGGTTGCGGCGATAAGCGCGGACTAGCTGTCAGCGTAAACGCTCATACGCGCCTGTCGCCACCAGAGAAGTTTACCTGCGCCGCCGCTGGCGCTGCATAGGAAATCGGGAGCCTGGCCCGGCACCACCATGCCAGCGAGCCGCGCGGCTGTGCTGAAACTTAAGAACTGAATCGCGCCCACCAGCATCCAGATCGTGACACGCACGATGCCGCCGAGGCCGCCGTTGCCGAACATCAGGATGCAGCGAAGCTGGCCTTGGTTGAAGCGGCGCAGCTTGAGCGACGAGAGCGTCATGCGGTCTTCCGGCACCAGCTCTTCTACTAGTGCCTCGTGGTTCCAAGATAGCCGGCAGCCCTGCTTTACAAGCCCGCGGATCAGCCACACGTCCTCCCCCCCGCGAGCATTGAAGCGAAGGTCGAACGGTTCGGCTTGCCCGAGGCAGCGGGCCTTGTGGAACATCGCGTTTCCCGTTCCCAGATATGCCGAGAGGTCCGAGATGTCGCTGCCCGTTGGCCTGCGCATTTCGCGGCTGAAGTTGCGTTCGACCTGCTTGGCAAGTTCGGGAGGGCACTGCCCCAGGAGCCGCGGTAAGATACGCCCGAAGCTCGCATCGGTCCGGCCATGGGCTTGAGCTAGCCAAGCATCGAGCCAACCGGCCACGGGCACCTCGTCATCGTCGAGGAAGATTACATAGGCACCCCTAGTCTCAGCGACACCGCGATTTCGCGCGAAGACAACGCCGCTGCGGGCTTCATGCGCATAGCGCAACTTGGAATCCGCAAACCGCTTGGCCACCGGTAGCGCACTGGCGTCAGGACAATTATCGACTACGACGATCTCCGCCGCGCGACCTTGGATCTGCGGATGCAGGGCTTCAAGCAGTTCGCTGAGCATGGCAGGCCGGCGGCAAGTCGTAATGACGATGCTGGCATCCAATAATTGCCCGTTAGATGCTTCAGACATAAGAGACCTCCTGCGCCTGGTGGCTTGCGAGAGCGGCATCGAGACCTTCGGCGTAAGTCCGCGCAATTGCTGCGCGGGTGAACCGAACGAGACCTCCTGCGTTCTGCCATTGCGCCAAAGCGGCCTTCAACTCCTTTTCATGAGCTAAGGCGTAGCAAATTGCCTGGCCGATTTGACGTTTGCTGCGCGCATCGACTTTAATAGCGAAAGGTAGGCCGTCGAAATAGCCGTCGACGCTGGCACCTGTAGGATATATTATCGGCAGGCCTGCGAACAGCGCCTCGACGAAGACGAGGCCAAAGGATTCGCGCCGCGAGGGCATCACGAAGGCCGCCGCTCCGTTCATGATCAACTCAAGCTCCAATTGCGTGCGCGGTCCCATAAGCTCCATACCCGGGATGCCGGCCACGATGGCTGCACAGCGGGCGGTCTCTTGGCGGCTTCCGCCGCCGTAAATATGCACCTTGCACGGCTGGTCACCCCCCGCGATGTCGCGCACTGCTGCGGCGAGCCCGGCAAGGTTTTTGCTGCGGTGGTTGCGCAGGTGGAAGACGCTGATAACTGTCGTTCCGGCTGCTACCGGCGTGTGGATTGTGTCGTGCACGGTCGGGCAGGGAAGGTCCAAGGTCGGACCGGAGCGCTCGCCGAGACGCCGCACCACGGCACGCCGCGCCCACGGAGCGAAGGAGAAGACGCATGCCGCCTCATGAAAGACCTTACGCAAGCGAGCTCCCAGATCGGGTCTCGCCAACATTATCTTCTGGTCCGTGTTGCCTTGGATGGTGAGGGCATAGGGTATGCCGAGCCGGGCCGCGACCGCCTGTGCCACTAGACCCTCTACAGTCAGTTTGTAACCGACAACGAGGTCGGGAACGGCTTCTTGCTGTACGAGACGGTACGCGATCCAGTCCGCGAGTTTGCTGAGTATGGACGCGTGGAATACGCCCTTGGGCGGTGCGAAGTAGTTTAGGGCGAAGCCGCCCGCGAAGTTGACGAGACCCCCTTCAGGCACCGGCGCCTGTGTACCGGCTAGGACACCGACGACCCGTGAAAGACTGGAGCTCTGGCGATTAAGGGAGATTACCCGGTGATCGTAGCGGTTCCCGACTAGGTCTATGAGCCGAGCAACAACCGGCGTTTTGTCGGTATTGATTGGATCAGGAAAATCGGCGCTGAGGTGGAGTATCTTCGGACGCTTAGCATGCACGTTCAAAAAATCGGGCATCACGTCCCTCGACAAAGTTCTCTGGGCGTTGAGGCTCCGGGCATGGCGCAGCCGTTGCCCGGAGCGCTGTGCTCATTTGCGTGGGCCGTATTGGTAGTAGCTGTACTGATAGTCGTATGACTGGCCAGCCTCGAGCGCGCGATACTTGGTGAGCACCGCCCCGATTGTTTTGCCACCCGCAGATGTCAGACGCCGGATCGCGGCGCGAGCACGGCTGAAGGGCATGGTGTTGGCTTCAAGCACAAACACCGTGCCATCGACGAGGCGCGATAGGATCGGCGCGTCGGCGAGACCCATCACCGGACAGGAGTCGAAGATGACCAGCGAGTACTTGCCGCGCAGCTGCTGTATGAAGTCTTCGAACTCCGGTGAGGCGAGGATCTCGGTAGGGCTCGGCGGGATCTCCCCGACCGGCAGGATCTCAAGATTATCGTGCACGCCTTTGATGACGGCATCTTCCAGCGCGATGTGGCCGAGCACTACCTCGACCAGCCCGAACTTGGGCCGCTCAATGTCGAGAAGCGTGGCCACCGAAGGGCGGCGAAGGTCGGCGTCGATTAGAAGTGTCTTGCGGCCGAAGCTTGCAAACATTTCGGCCAGAACCACGGCGGTGGTCGACTTGCCTTCGCCCGCCCGGCTGCTGGTCACCTGGATGATGTTGCTGGAGCGCGCAAGGGTGAAGTCGATGCCCGCTCTGATCGAGGAATAGGCCTCCATCAGCGCGCTGAAACGGTTCGACCCCTCTAGCGAGATGTCGCGGTCAGCCACATAAGGCGTGAAGCCGAGGAACGGTAGGCCAAGCTTGTCCTCGACATCTTCCAGCGACCGGATGCGATCGTCGAACGTTTCGCGCAAGACCGCAAGGCCAGCAGCCAACGCTACGCCGAGCGCCAGCGCGACCGAAAGGTTGCGCAGCAGTTTCGGGGAATATGGCGAGGAAGGCACGGTTGCCGCGTCGAGCGTCTGCAGTGTGCCCGGGTTCACATTCGCAGCGCTGCTGACCGTGTTGAAGCGATCAAGCAGGATCTTGAGCTGGTCGCGCAGAGCCTGAGCCTCGCGATCAAGCACGCTGAGTTGCACCTTCTCGTCCTGCTCGCCTAGCGTCTCACCGGTGAGGCCACCCAGTTCGCGCTCGAGTGCGTTTTCCTGATTGCGCGCTATGGTGAGTTCGTTGCGGAGCGTAGCCTTCAGCTCGGATGCGCTGCGTTCGAGTTGTGCATTAATCGAACCAATTTGCGCAAGGAGGCTCCGAATCTGAGGAAAGTCATCGTTATAGCGCTGGCGCAGCTCGGCCAGCTGCGCCTGCTTCTGCGTCACGTCAGCAACGAGCGCCTGCATCGGCGGGCTGTTTTGGACTTCGGGCAATTGCCTTGCGGGCAGCGACTGAACTGCGCGCCAACGCTCCTCAGCCGCGATCCGGGCCGCGCGAGCTTCAATGTATTTGCCGTTTATGTTGGCCAGCTTCGCGGTCGTGAGCGTCACTGCGGAGCCGCTATCCTCAGACTCTGAACCGCCGACCGCTTGGACGATGATGCCACGAGACCGCGCATATCCGTTAGCCGCTTCTTCGGCGGTTTGAAGGCGCACGCGCGTTTCTTCTATCTGCTGCGTAAGGTAGCTCATCGCGTAGCGACCGCTCTCCACGGACGTGCGGGTATCGGACGCCACAAAGGCGTTCGCGTAACCGTTGGCAATTTCAGCCGCCAAGACCGGGTTCTCGGAACGAACACCAATATCTATGACCAAGCTACCTTGCGACGTTTCGACATTAAGCCCGCCCACGATCGCGGAGACCGCCATCTGGCGCTTAGCTTCTCGCCACTGTTCGTCAGACAGTCCCGGAGCGCGAGAGGTTTCGACATCCTTGCCAAGCAAATCCTGGCGCTCGGCAAGCTTGAGGTCATCGACCACCACCACCGCTAACTGGCGGCTTTTGATCCGCTGGATCAATGTCGCAATGTACTCATAAACCAGATTGGAGGGAATACCGTTACGGTTCTGACCGTCGACGACCTCCTCGCCGAACGGCTTAACGGCCACCTTCGAAGTGGCCTCGTACATCGGGGTCATGAGAAGGGTCGTCATCAATCCGATTGCGGCAGCAGCGAAGAGAACCCCGGCCACCAGCCAACGCTGGCGGTAGAGGATGCCACGAATGAGACTTACGTTCACAAGCGGCGCAGCGGGCTGCTGCACAGCCAGCGCTTGCGACGGCATATATGCGTCAAGCCAGACGCCCTGATCGGCTGGCTCTCGGCTATTCATAATCGGACGCTCGGTCATGTTATTGGTTCAGACCTACCGCGGCAAAGACGCCGATCGCCGGAATTGTCTTCAGCACGTCTTCCCAGAATTGCGAGAGACCATCCGTTCCCAAGACGACGCGATCGCCAGGCTCCAAGATCGGGTCCAGCATCGTACCCTGGCGGACCTTTGCGTAGTCGAACTTGGCAACCATGATGCCTTCGGGCGTCTCGCGGAACACGGCGAGCTGTGACGCCTTCGATACGCGGCTCGGCCCGCTTGCCAACGCAATTGCAGTCGAGAGCCGCGCACCAGGCTGGAACGGGTAAACGCCAGGTGAGATGACGGCTCCTTCGACCGTTACGAGGTGCGAGGCATATTCAGCGATGTTCACGCTCACCATCGGATTTTTCACCCCGGCTGCCGCGAGCCGACGGGTGACATCCTGCTCCAGCTGCTTCGCCGACATTCCCGCAGCGGGGATTGAACCGATCATCGGAAGTGAAATGTTGCCTTCGACGCCAACGCGGACCGCTGGGAGCGAGAGGTCTGGCTCACGGAACACGACCACCGCAATCTGGTCGGCTGGGCGAAGCGCGTATCCCGTCGTACGCTTCGTGGTATAGTTCGATTGACCCAGTTCCGTTACGGGCTGACTGGCGGCGCGGCCGATGATAGGCTCTGGCGTTGAAGCGCACCCTGCAAGTGACGCGGCCGCGGCGATTCCAACTGCGTTCGCAAGCGCGCGATGTGCCTTAAGTGCCATGTTTATCCCCTCGCTTCTATTAGGCGGCGGGCATAGCCGCATGATTTCTGCGGCGCAACATGATTGAAACCGGCCGCGAAGCTATCTGTCCGGCCGTTGCGATAACGAGGCAGACAATCGGTGCCCGCGACCCTGTCGCAGCATCGGTGAAGAGGTGTCGAAACCGGCATTCGCATCCGGCCAAGCGACCGCTGGGACAAAGACTTGCATCACTACGTCAGAACGATAAACCAGCCGAGGGCTGATTTGGCATAGCTAAGCTATCGCAGGTCCTGCATTCGGGGTTGAGCAAAAGGTGCACACGTACACACAATGATGTCTGCATCTTCAACCCTCAGCCTCCTGGCGGCGGCGCTTTATCTTGTGGTGGCCGGGGCCGCGATCGCCGCTGCCGTGGAGGCTATACGGCATCGCCAGATCACGTGGCATCTCATCATGTGGGGCATCATCGCTGCGCTGTTCATAGGGCTCGCGCTGGTGCGGTTTTATGGTCTCGAAGAGATGCTGCGCGGGGACCTGCGCATGATACTGTACGCTGAACGAACCTACGATGAGCGGCGCTCGCTTCAGAAGCCACTGTTTGCAATCGTCTTTGTGATTGCTGCATCGATGGTCGGCGGGCTCGTCTACTTCCTGGCAAAACGCCTCCGCGGACGGCGCAATGTCGCTGCTCTGGTGGCGGTTGGCTGCACTGGAGGGTTGATGTTTCTGGCGGCGCTGCGGCTGGTGTCGCTCCATTCGGTCGACGCGCTGCTTTACGGGCCGGTCAAGATCAACTGGTTCGCCGATCTCGGCATGACCATCGCGGTATTGGCGTGCGCGATCCGCTATTGTCTCATCGTAAGGCGACGTCAGGGCTGAGCGGCAGAAACGAGTTCTGCGATGCGCCGAGCGGCTTGCCCGTCGCCATAGGGATTGTGCGCGTGAGCCATGGCTTGATAGGCCTCGGGCTCATCCAGCAGCCTTGAAATTTCTCTAACAATCACAGATGCATCCGTTCCGACCAGCCTGGCGGTTCCGGCAGCGACCCCCTCCGGCCGTTCGGTCGTGTCGCGCATCACCAGTACCGGCTTTCCGAGACTTGGCGCTTCCTCCTGGATCCCACCGGAGTCGGTCAGGACGATGTCGCTCGCCTCCATCATTGCCACGAAATCGAGATAATCCAGAGGGTTAATGAGAGCGATGTTATCATAACCAGCAAGCGCCGGGCGCATTACTTCGGCGACGTTGGGATTGGGATGCAGCGGATAGATGATCGCCACGTCCTCGCGCGCCGCAAGGCTTTGCAAAGCGTCAGCAATTCCGGCCATCCCGGCCCCGAAATTCTCGCGCCGGTGGGCCGTCACCGCGATGATCCGCTTTCCTGCGAACCGCGCCCTGAGGGGGACGATAGCGGGGGCAAGAGCGGGGTCTGAGGCAATTTTTCCGCGCGCGAAGAGTAGGGCATCAATCACTGTATTGCCCGTAATGTGTATGGTTTTTTCAGGCACGTTTTCAGCGCGTAAGGCCGCCGCTGCCGTCTCGGTCGGGGCAAAATGCAGGTCGGCGATGACGCCGGTCACCTTACGGTTCACCTCCTCGGGCCAGGGCGAATAAATATCGCCGCTCCTCAGGCCAGCCTCCACGTGACCCACGGGAATCCGCCGAAAATAGCACGCAAGGCTTGCCATCATGGTGGTCAGCGTATCGCCGTGGACCAGCACCCTGTCGGGCTGTAGGGTGTCCAAAGCAGCCCCGAAACGGGTCAGAATACGGCTCGCAAGACCGTCAAGGGACTGGTCTGGAAGCATCAAGTCGAGGTCTAGGTCGGGTCTAAGCCCGGCTAAAGCGAGCACAGCGTCGAGCAATTCGCGGTGTTGGGCTGTCACCACCACCTTCACATCAACGCGGCCGCTTTCGCGCAGCGCCGCTACCACCGGGAACATCTTGATCGCCTCGGGCCGGGTGCCGAAGGTCACCAGGATGCGCGGCTTCCCGCTGTCTGAACTCATCTGCGCAGCATGCCTCGCGTGTCGAACACCAGCTTGCCCGCAAGCTCATGCGGAGTCAGATGCCTGAACGCGGTGTGATCGACCAGCACAACCACAATCTCCGCCTGCCGGAGCCCGGCGTCAAGCGTGACCAGCTCGGCGCCCGTATCGGCGAGCGCTTTGGGCAGTTGGTCGGTGAAGGGCTCGACCACCAGTATCCGGTCGCCATGCGTGTGGGAAAGCGCTTCGGCGATCTCGAGCGCGGGGCTCTCGCGGAAGTCATCGATGTCGGGCTTGAAGGCGAGGCCGAGCAGCGCGACCTTCCCGTCCGGCGCGGCGCCTAGCAGCGCGCGGATGCGGTTTTCGGTGTGGACCGCCTTGTGGTCGTTGACCTCGCGCGCGGTCCGCACGAGGCGCGCGGCCTGTGGCGCTCCTGCGACCAGGAACCACGGGTCGACCGCGATGCAGTGTCCGCCTACGCCGGGGCCCGGCTGGAGGATGTTGACGCGCGGGTGGCGGTTGGCCAGCCGGATAACGTCCCACACGTCAACCCCGATCACGTCGGCGATCATCGAGAGTTCGTTGGCAAAGGCAATGTTGACGTCGCGGAAGCTGTTCTCGACCAGCTTGACCGTCTCTGCGATGCGCGCGGTCGTGTAGAAGCAATCGCCCTTGACGAAGCTGGTGTAGAGCACCGCCGCACGCTCGGCGCAGGCCGGGGTGACGCCGCCGATCACGCGGTCGTTGTGGACCAGCTCGTTGACGATCCGGCCCGGCAGCACGCGCTCGGGGCAATAGGCGAGCGCGATGTCAGCGTCCTCGCCCGAATGTTCGCCCGAATGTTCACCGGGCACGACGAGATCGGGGCGCAGTTCGGCGATGATCGCAGCGACGCGTTCGGTGGTGCCGACCGGCGAGGTGCTCTCGACGATGATGCAGGCACCCGGCAGGATCTTGGGCGCGATCGCGCGCGCGGCGGCCTCGACATAGGAGATGTCGGGTGCATTGTTCTTGCCCAGCGGGGTGGGCACGGCGATCATGTAGAAGCTGGCGGTCGGCACTTCGGTCGCGGCCACCAACGTTTTAGCGGCGATGGCATCGCGCACCAGCTTGTCGAGATCGCGCTCCTCGATATGGACGCCCCCGGCATTGACCGTGTCGACGACCTGCTGCGACACATCCACGCCGCACACGCTCCAGCCGTAGCTGGCGAGCAGCGCGGCGGTCGGCAGGCCGATATAGCCGAGCCCGATCACTGCGATTTGGTGGTCGGGCGCCGGATGGCTCAGCGCTTTGCGCCCGAGCACCGCGGCGGCATCGAATGGAGCGTTCATAGAGGCGTTGTCCCGGTTTTCTGCCGGAACACTGGCCGCAAAGCCCTTAAAATCCTGTTAGGCTTGCCGGGTTTTTTACCATTTGCGGCCGGGGAAGACCGCAAAATCCTGTCAGGGCCGGCAGCGCACCGGCCCGCTTGTTACAAGATCCGGCCTTCGATGAAGTCCGCCAGCGCGTTGTGCAATTGCTGGATCGACGGCGCTTGCTGCTGCGGCGCTTCGCCCAAGGCCTGTGCCTCGCGAATGCGCTCTGCCAATTCGCTTTCGTCCTGCGCGATCAGGATCCCCGGGCGCCCTTCAAGCTTGCGGACGGTCGCCATCTGGTGATCGTTACGGTGCTCGTTGAGGCTGGCGCGGCGGGGAAGCAGCACGATCGGCTTGGCATACCGGGCGGCTGTCAGGACCGAGCCGATCCCGGCATGGCTGACGATCACCTCGGCCGATTTGACCATCGGTTCGAACCTCGCCGGCTCGATCTTCTCGTGGGCCTCCATGTTGCGGGGAACATAGCGGCCTTTGCCTGTCTGGGCGATCACCGCTGTATCCAGGTCGGGTGCGAGGCGATCCATCGCTTCGATCAACCGATCAAATCCGAGCTGCATTCCGACAGTGACAAGGATCATAGGACGGCGCCCCGGTAGTGCGAGCTATTTCCCATGGCGAGGTCTTCCCACTGGACCCAGCACTGGTGCGCGATAGTCATCGACAATTTGCCGCACATCGACAGTTCTTCTCCATTGGCAACACTATCTATCCACAATGTCCGGGCACCAAGCATGCGGCCGAAAAGCAGGCACATGAACCCGGGGGCCGCCCCGGTCGAAATGACGACGTGGGGCCGATGCTTCAACACTATCCAGACGGCGCGCACGCCGCAATACAACGCTCGAAGAGGTTTGTTCCGGTTGCAATCAGGCAGTCGTTCCGCAGCCGTGATGCCATGCTGCTGCGCCAATGCTGTATCGGTCGTGACGTATTGCACATTGTACTGCTCCAGCGTTGGCCGGAGCAGCATCAATTCGTCCCAGTGCCCTCCGCCAGAGGCCACGGCCAGAACTCTCTTGCTGTATTCCCCCATGCCGTGTCTTCCGATCTGTGCGACCTGGCATCGCCCAATAGTCATACGCCCGGGAAAAATATCACCCTGCGCGATTCCCGTCTGTAGCCGATCTTGCCGGCAACGGTGCACCAATCAAAAGGGTTGTCCCGATTCGAGCGACTTTCGCCGGTATTATGACCGGTTGCCGCTCTATCATAGCTTGGGATGGTGGCCACCTAACTTGTGTTGCGTGAACGCTGTCTGCAGTTCGGCCGAGGTCAGATCACCCTTCCGCGGAAATGCGGGCGTTTTGCCTGAGCGAGATCTTCCCACTGGGTCCAACAATTATGGGCGAACGCCTTCGCCAGCTTTCCACCGGTCGACAACTCATCGCCATTCGCGACGCTGTCGATCCACAATGTTCGCGCTCCGATCAGACG
>JBBRUU010000102.1:0-10525 GCA_038247515.1 Sphingomonadales bacterium | reverse complement strand
GCCGGGGTGCTTTTCCTTGAGCTTCAGCAGTTCGGTTTCCGAGAACGCTTCGTGGACGATGCACACGCCGGGCCACAGCAGCATTTCGCGGTTAAACTTGCGGCTCAGGTAGCCACCAAGGTGCCGATCGGGGCCAAAGATGATCTTCTGTTCGGGCGGGATCTGGGCAAGGATCGTCTCGGCGCTCGATGACGTGACGATCACATCGGACAGCGCTTTCACTTCGGTCGAACAGTTGATGTAGGTGAGCGCGATGTGATCGGGGTGGGCTTCGCGGAAGGCCTTGAACTTGCCCGGCGGGCAGGAGTCCTCAAGGCTGCATCCAGCGTCCATGTCGGGCAGGATCACGGTCTTCTGGGGGCTGAGGATCTTGGCGGTATCGGCCATGAACTTGACCCCGCAAAACGCGATCACATCGGCATCGGTCGCGGCCGCCTTGCGCGATAACTCAAGGGAATCGCCCACGAAGTCGGCAATGTCCTGGATATCGGGCGTCTGGTAATAATGCGCGAGGATCACCGCGTTCTTCTCCTTGCGGAGGCGGTTGATCTCGGCGAGCAGGTCGGCGCCGGCGGGGTTGCGGGTCAAGAGGCTCATCGGTCGTATCCCATTATCTCAAGAGCCGCCGATATAGGGATGCACGCGCGATTTTCGAGCGCTTTAAACTGCAATCACCTGTGCGCAGATATAGCTCAATTGCCGTTTGCGAAACGCACCTCCACCCGCGCGCTCTGGTGACCGGCGACCTGTAGCGGAATGGCGAGGTTGCGGCGCACCGCTTCGCGCGCAGCATTGCGTGCGATTGCCAAAATCTCGGGCTCTTTGGCATATTCAACCGCCTTGCGTTCCGCGATTTGCGAGTTCGTGCGAGCGAGCGCCTGCGCATCGTCGCGCGACACCCACAGGCCGTTCGTGAACGCCCGCGCATTCGCTTCATCAAGGTTGGGCTGAGACGTGCGCAAATCGGGAAGAGTGATGGTCAAGAGTTGCGCTTGGCTGTCCCACACCATGTCCGACGGATCGACGCCCGAAAATTCGATGCGGTATTCGACCATTGCGGGAATGATGACCACCTGACGGCGGTCAAGCACGGACACACCCATGGGGCCCTTGATCACCGACTCTGCAACCACTTGGGAGCGATAGGTCAGCACAACCAGATCATTTTGCTTTTCGAACGTCTGCATGGCGCTGGCGACCGGATCGCCTTCTTCCTGATAGAAGTAGGCACGCCAGCCGAAATAGAGCGCAGCCATCAGAAACGCCGCTGCCACCAATCCGAGAATCATTTCTCCGCGCAAGCTTAAGCGACCGCCAGCGGCTTTCATGACTGGCGATGGTTTAGCTGTGATCGACATCGCTTCATTCAGGCGATCTGCCATGTGTTGTCCTGCTGCCGCGCCATCCCGCGCTTTTCGAGGTCGATCAGATGCGCGGTGACGCTCATCTCGGCGGCGCCGATCAGGCGCGGGTCGAGACCCTTGTACATGTCGGGGATGAGGCCACTGACAGCCCGCGCGGCCTCGCCCAGCAGGCGCAGGATCTGCGCCTCGCGCTGGCGGCGGTGGCCGATCATGCCGCGCACCAGTTGGCGGGGCTTTTCGATCGCAGCCCCATGCGCCGAGTGGTAGCGCACATCATCGCGCGCCATCAGCTTATCCAGGCTCGCCATATAATCGCCCATGTCGCCGTCGGGCGGAATGACGACGCTGGTCGACCAGCCCATCACGTGATCGCCGGTGAACAGCGCCCCGCTCTCCTCCAGCGCATAGCACAGGTGGTTGGAGGTGTGCCCCGGCGTGGCGACGGCCGTGAGGGTCCAGCCGGTGCCGCGCATTGCTTCGCCATCGGCAAGCACCCGGTCAGGAGTGTAGGTAGGGTCGAAAGCCTCGTCCGAGCGCGGGCCATCCACCGCCAGCACCAGCGGCGCGCAGCCGACAATCGGCGCAGCCGTCGCGGCGGCCAGCGGGGCGGCGGCAGGCGAATGGTCGCGGTGGGTGTGGGTGCACATGATCGCCACCACTGTGCGTCCCGCGACGGCGGCGATGATCGCTTCGATGTGCGCAGGATCGTTCGGACCCGGATCGATCACCGCGCAGTCCGGGCCATCGGCTGTGCCAACCACATAGGTCTGGGTGCCGGTGAAGGTATAGGGCGAAGGGTTGGGCGCAAGCACGCGGCGCACCAGCGGCTCGACATCTTCGCCAAGGCCGGTGGGCCAGGGCTGGGGAGGGATGGTGACCATGGATCCCCACATGGCCCTCGGTTCGCTTTGCCGCAAGCCAAGATGCCCACCCCAGCCCCCGATACCCGCCCCGGCGAAAGCCGGGGGCAGGCGGGACGGGGACCGGGTAGCGCCGCAAACTCCCCTCGCCTGCGGGAGGGGCTGGGGGTGCGGCTGGGGGTGGGCTTGGGGGTAAGCCTCTGCCATCTCGACTTCCCGCAACATCAGCGGCTAGGGATGCAAAAAACCGGGAGAGCTTCATGGCCGATTACATCCTCGTCCTCGACGAGGGCACCACCTCCACCCGCGCGATGCTGTTTGCGAGCGACGGCGTGCTGGTTGGCAGCGCGCAGGAACCGATCACCCAGCATTACCCGCAGAGCGGCTGGGTGGAGCACGACCCGCGCGAGATCTGGGACAAGACGCTCGCCTGTGCGCGGGCCGTGATGCTTAACGCGGGCGGCGCGGCCAGCATTGCCGGCATCGGCATCACCAACCAGCGCGAAACCGTGGTGGCGTGGGACCGCAACACCGGCGAGCCGCTCACCAATGCGATCGTCTGGCAGGATCGCCGCACCGAGCCGCTGTGCGCCGCGCTGCGGGACGCGGGCCACGAGGCGGGGGTGCAGGAGCGCACCGGACTGCTGCTCGACCCCTATTTCTCCGGCACCAAGATGCGCTGGATGCTCGATAACGTGCCCGAGGTGCGCAGCGCGGCCGAGCGCGGCACGCTGGCATTCGGCACGGTCGAAAGCTGGTTGGTGTTCAAGCTCACTGCAGGCGCCCAAGGGTATGGGGCGCACATCACCGATGCCAGCAACGCCAGCCGCACGCTGCTGATGGGGCTGGAGGACGCGCAGTTCAACGAGGAGCTGTGCGAGCTGTTCGGCGTCCCGCTCGCAAGCTTGCCGGGCGTGGTCGATATGGCGGGGCCGCTCGCCGTGACCGATCCGGCGCTGCTGGGCCGTTCCATCCCGATTACCGGGCTGGCAGGCGATCAGCAGGCGGCGACCATCGGGCAGGCGTGTCTTGCGCCCGGCCAGACCAAGGCGACTTACGGCACCGGCGCCTTCGTGCTGACCTGTCAGGGTGCCCGCATCCCGCGCTCCACCAACCGCCTGCTGGGCACCGTGCTGACCCAGCTCGACGGCCGCCGCACCTATGCCATCGAAGGCTCGGTATTCGTGGCGGGGAGCCTTGTGCAGTGGCTCAGGGATTCGCTCGGGATCGTGGCTATCGCCGAGGAGACCGAGGCGCTGGCGCGCTCGATCCCCGACAGCGGCGGCGTGGTGATCGTGCCTGCGCTGGCTGGTCTGGGTGCACCGCACTGGCGGGCCGAAGCGCGCGGCGTGATCGCGGGGCTGAGCTTTGCCAGCGGCAAGGCAGAACTCGCCCGCGCGGCCTTGGAGGCGATGGCGCACCAGACCCACGATCTGTGCGCCGCCTTCACCGCCGACGGCGCGCCGTGGCACACGCTCAGGATCGACGGGGGCATGGCGGCCAATGACTGGATGGCGCAGGATCTTGCCGATATGCTTGGGCTGACGGTGGAGCGGCCCGGCTTTGTCGAAACCACGGCGCTCGGCGCAGCGATGCTGGCAGCGACCGGAGCGGGGTTCTACCCCGACCTCAATACCGCGGCGCAGGCCATGCGCGGGCGGCTGAGCAAGTTTACGCCGCAGATGGAAGACGCGGTGCGCGATGCAAGGCTGGCGACGTGGAAGAAGGCGCTGAGTGCGGCCTGACGATGGCGATGCCAGACCCCCTGCCCAGACCCCCTGCCCAGACCCCCTGCATGTCGGGTTTTGGAGGGTGTTAGACCCCTGTTAGGCCCCCTCCAGGTGCGTTTAAACCCCTGATAGGCCCCCACTTGCGGGATGTTTCACGTGAAACATAGGGTGTGAGTGGGGGGTGTGAGGGTTAGCCCGCTCGCCCGAATTCGCGGCCGATGCGGTCCTGAAAAGCGCGGGCGGGCGACGTCATGTCGAAATCCTGGCGCCACGCGCCGTCGAGGCGGGCGATGCGCCGGTGGAGCCTTTCGGTATCGGCGATCAGCTCGCGGGTCTCGGGTTCGAGCAGCGCGAGCTGCGCGTCGTCCGCGACGCGGTCAGGGGGCAGCGCCCCGTGGAGGCGCACCTGATTTTCAGAAAGTTCGCCTTGAAAAAGAGCGCGTTGGTTAAGCAGCCAGGCGAGCACGTGCATCATCCGGGTGGTGGTCTTGAGCCCCTCGGTCGAGAGCGCGAGGCGCATGAAGGCGTCCTCGCCCGTCAGCGGTTCGCGCACACCGGCGGCGAAGACTGCGCGAACGTCGTCGGCCAGCACCAACGCTTCGGTATAGAGCGCCTCGACGATCGGGCGCGAAAGGTTGGAGGTGCGAACCATGATGCACATCAGACTACGCCGCAAGCGCCTCGCCCGCCACTGCGTCATGGTTACTTTCCAAGCAAATTTTGCCTTCGTCCCGCCGAGGAACAGGTTTTACCGCACGCTAACCATCTTTGTCAGACGCCACCCGTCAGTGGCGCAGACCACCCGCCCCAGCGCGATCAAATCACGCGATGATGTCGGGCAGCAGCGTGTCCTCGATGATCGCGATCTGGTCCCTGAGGCGCAGCTTGCGCTTCTTGAGCCGGGCGATCTGGAGCATGTCGGCCGCCGCGTTGCCGAGCGCCGCGTCGGTCAGCGCGGCAATCGCAGCGTCGAGGTCGCGGTGCTCGGTTTTGAACAATTCGAGCGCTTTGCGGAGCTCCTGCTCGGTCATAATTGCCCCTGTTTCCCTTTCGGCCCGCGCGGCCCAGCCAGCGCGAAAATGCTCGGCAGGCGCTACGCGTTCCCGCCGCGTTTTGTAAGATGGAATTGCGCAGATTTTGCGAGGCCAAGTTGGCCGTTTGGCGCAGGGCGTTGGTCGTAAAATTACACGGATGCGCCGATTAAGGATGCATTCGCGCTTTGCAAGATAGGTCACGTATGGTTTCTGAGACCTGCGGCCCGGCCGCGATTGTGCCGAGTCGCCTTTCCGGGGGCATCCCCCCGCATGATAGGAGAGTGCATAATGGCATCCAACGCAGTGTCTTCCCACCTCAACGCCCTTCAGCACAAGCATGCCGGCCTCGAAGCCCGGCTGCGCGATGAGATGGCCCGGCCCATACCCGACACTGCAACGCTCCAGACCCTCAAGAAGCAGAAATTGCGACTTAAGGAAGAAATATCCTCCCACTAAACCGCACACGTGCGCCTTGGTGCGCGGCGGCGGGGCACAAGAGCTTATCACGCCTTTTGCATTTGCTGCGCGGAATGAATAAGCCTGCATGGTGATGTCCGCCGCTGCCGCCGCCCGCCAGATTCTTACGCGCCTCACCGAGGTGATGGCCTCGCGCATGCACGCGCAGGGCAAGCTGGATCAGGTCGTCGAGATCATCGGCGAATGCCTGTCGAGCGAGGTCTGCTCGATCTACCTCCTGCGCGAGGGGATGCTCGAACTGTTCGCTACCCGCGGGCTCAATCAGAGCGCGGTGCACGTTACCCGCATGGCGATCGGCGAAGGCCTGACCGGCGCGATCGCCAAGAAGGTCGAGACGCTCAACCTCGCCGAAGCCAAGGCGCATCCCGACTTCCAGTACCGCCCCGAAACGGGCGAGGAGAAGTTCCACTCCTTTGCCGGCGTGCCGATCGTCTACCGCGAGCGTGCGGTGGGCGTCTTGTGCGTCCAGCATGTCGAGCCGCGCCGTTACGAGGAAGTCGAGATCGAGGCGCTCCAGACCACGGCGATGGTGCTGTCAGAGATGATCGCCAATGCCGAGCTGGTCGATGAGGAGGAAGCGCGCGGCCTCACTCAGGAACAGACCGGGCCGCAGACCGTCACCGGGTTGACGCTGGTAAAGGGGCTGGGCGCGGGCGTTGCGGTTTACCACCAGCCGCGGGTCGAGATCACGCAGGTGATGGCTGACGACACCGAGGCCGAGCGCCAGCGCGTCTACCGCGCCTTCGACAAGATGCGCGAGCAGATCGACACGCTCGCCAGTCAGGCCGAGTTCGGCATCGGCGGCGAGCACGAGGAGGTGCTCGAGACCTACAAGATGTTCGCTTACGACGAAGGCTGGTCGCGGCGCATCAACGAAGCGATCGATTCCGGCCTCACCGCCGAAGCCGCGATCGAACGCGTGCAGCAGCACACCCGGATGCGGATGCGCGAGATCGATGATCCGCTGCTCGCCGACCGGATGCACGATCTTGAGGATCTGGCGAACCGGCTGCTGCGGACCGTCGCCGGACGGTTCGGCACCGCGGCCTCGCAAGGTTTGCGCAAGGACACCATCCTGATCGCGCGCAACCTCGGCCCCGCCGAACTACTCGAATATGACAAGCGGCGATTGAAGGGTGTGATCCTCGAGGAAGGCTCGCTCACCGCCCACGTGGTGATCGTGGCGCGCGCCATGAACGTGCCGGTGATCGGCCGCGTGCTTCACGGGAAGGGTGGGGGCGTGCGCACCACGATCCGCGAAGGCGACGAGATCCTGCTCGATGCCACCATGGGCAACGCCATCATCCGCCCCTTGCCGCAGGTCGCCGACGCCTTCCAGACGCGCTTTGCCAAGTCGCGCGAGAAGCAGGCCGCCTATGCATCGCTCAGGGATGTCGAGCCCTTCACCCGCTGCGGCACACGCATTCAGGTAATGATGAACGCTGGCCTGCGCGATGACATGAGCGCGCTCGCCATGACCGGCGCGGATGGCGTGGGGCTGTTCCGCACCGAGTTCCAGTTCCTCGTTTCGGCCACCCTGCCGCAGCGCGAGCGCCAGACGCGGCTCTACCGCGACGTGCTTGAGGCAGCGGGCGACAAGCCGGTGATCTTCCGCACGGTCGACATCGGCGGCGACAAGTCGGTGCCCTACCTCGCCAGCGAGATCGCCGCGCAGGACGAGAACCCGGCGATGGGTTGGCGGGCGCTGCGCCTCGCGCTCGAACGCGAGGGACTGATGAAGATCCAGGCGCGCTCGCTGCTTGAGGCCGCTGCGGGCCGCACGCTCTATGTCATGTTCCCGATGGTTTCCGAGCCTTGGGAGTTCGACGCGGCCAAGACCGTCTTTGACGAACAGCTCGCCTTCCTGCGCACCCAGAAGAAGTCGTTGCCCGATAGCATCAAGTTTGGCGCGATGCTCGAAGTGCCGGCGCTCGCCGAGGTGCTCGACCTGCTGCTGCCGCGCCTCAGCTTCCTGTCGATCGGCACCAACGATCTCACCCAGTTTCTGTTCGCCGCCGACCGTGCCAACCCCAAGCTGGCCGAACGCTACGACTGGCTCAGCACATCGATCCTGCGCTTCCTGCGCCGCGTCATACACAACAGCATCGGCTCGGGCGTCGATATCGGTGTGTGCGGTGAGATGGGCGGGCGGCGTTTGGAGGCGCTGGCGTTGATGGGTATCGGTTACCGCCGTCTTTCGATCACGCCCGCTGCGGTCGGCCCGATCAAAGAGCTGGTGCGCAAGGTCGACCTTGCTGAGCTGACGGCCGCGATGACAGCTTGGCTCGCCGACCCCAGCCTCAACCTGCGCGAACAACTCGCCGCCTGGGCCGATGCGCGCGATATCGAGTATGATTGAGGCCATCTTGCGGAGAGGCGTGCGCGCTATGCGGCAGTGTGCTATTGCTGCGCTTGACAGGACGCCCGCCAACGGGTGAGTCCCGCGCACGGATACCCCCACCAATCATTACAAAAACGCCTCTGCAAGAAGGCGCGGAAACTCGGGTCTTATGGATAGCGAAAACCCCACCAGCGCAGATATTGCGACCGAAACGCCTGTTGCCGGGCCCGGCGCGCGGCTGCGCGCGGCGCGTGAGGCGTTGCGGGTCGACTTGCCGCATATCGCCGCCGAAACCCGCATTCCGCTGCGCCATCTCCAGTCGATCGAGGACGATCAGTTCGAGAACCTGCCCTCGCGTGCCTATGCGATCGGCTTTTCACGCTCCTTCGCCAAGGCGGTCGGCCTTGACCCTGCGGAGATTACCGACGGGGTGCGAGCCGAGCTCGCTGATGGGTCGATGCGGCGCACCACGCCCACGTCTAGCATGGAGCCGGGCGATCCGGCGCGCCTGCCCTCGTCGGGCCTTGCCTGGGCGGCAGCGGCGGCGGTGCTGATCCTCGCGATCGGCGCCTTTGCCTTCTACCGCACGTATTTCGGCGCCGGGACCGAGCCGGGCTCACCGCTCGCGCCCGAACCGGCGACGACGATGGCGGCTGCGGCAGCGCCTTCGCCTGCTCCCGCGCCGGCTGCGAGCGGCGCGGTGGTCCTCACCGCGACGCAGGACGGCATTTGGGTGCGTCTGTTCGAAGAAGGCGGCGAGCGCCTTACCGAGCGCACGCTGGCACGCGGCGAGTCAATCGAGGTTCCCACCACGGCGCGCGATCCGCGCGTCAACACCGGCCGTCCCGATGCGCTGACGGTGACCATCGGCGGGCAGCCGGTCGCTCCGCTGGCTGACCGGCCCCAGACGATTTCGGGCGTGCAGGTGTCGGCCGCAGCGCTGCTGGCGCGGGCGACTACGCCTGCGGTGGCGGGGGCGAGCCCGCTTGCCGCAGAGACCGTCCCTGCGCGCGCCCCGGCCCGTCGCCGGGCGGCAACGCGGCCCCGCAGTACACCCGCGGCCGAGCCCGCCGCGGCGGCTTCCACACCTTCTCCGGCGGCCGAAACTGGCACGACGACCGGCCAGTAACCTTTTTCCCGTTGATTAGGGAGTCTGCCGCTCTCGACTTGGGCTGCGGCACGCGGCAGGGATTCGGGCAACGTTCATGTGGCCTGCGCCAGTCATGCGCGACCATTGCCAGGGAGCACGACCAGCCATGACCACGCCTGTAAAGACCATCTCCCTGCGTCTTGCCGGAGCCGCGCTGATGGCCGCGACCGCTGCGAGCATCGTCACTCTCCCGGTGCCTGCCGCCGCGCAGGACGCGGCGACCGCGGAGGCCCGCCTGAAGAAGATCGAGGCCGAGGTCCGGGCGATCCAGCGCAAGGTGTTCCCCGGCGGCGACGGCAAGTTCTTCGAACCGCAGATCACTCCCGGCACGCAAGGCCCCTCAACGACGACCGCAACGACAACCGCACCGGCCCCCACTGGCGCACCTTCGACCACCGCGATGACCGACATCCTCGTGCGGCTCGACGCGCTTGAAACCCAGCTCCGCTTGCTGACCGCCCGCTCGGAGGAGCAGGCCAATGCGCTCTCGCTGATGGAGCAGCGGCTGATCGTGCTCGAATCAGCGGCCAAGCCGCCGATCACGCCAGTGCCGACGGCCTCGTTCACGCCCTCGTTCACGCCCTCGTTCACGCCCGCGCCGATGGGGCCTGTCCTCCAGCCTGCTGGCACCGCGCCTGCTGCCACCGCGACCGTGAAGCCGCCGGTGCAGGCAGCCACCATCCCCGCTCCCAAGCTGGCGCCGGGGCCGACGCTTGCCCCGGCTGCCACCACCTCAACCCCGAGCGCCGCGCGGCTCGCCGCGGTGCAGGCGATCGCCAAGCCGCAGACCACCGATTTGGGCGACGACGAATACTCCTACGGTTTCCGCCTGTGGAACGCAGGCCTGTTCCCCGAAGCGCGCCAGCAGCTCACCAAGTATGTCGAGCAATATCCGGCCCACGCCAAGATCAGCTATGGCCGTAACCTGCTGGGGCGCGCCTTCCTTGATGACAAGATGTCCGAGGATGGGGCGCGCTGGTTCCTCAAGAACTACCAGGCCAACAAGACCGGTGAGCGCGCGCCTGACAGCCTGCTCTATCTGGGCGCGTCGATGGTCGCGATGAAGGACACCAAGCGTGCCTGCATTGCGATCGCCGAATTCGCCGACACCTATCCGCTGGTCGCCGCCGGGCGCCTTGCCACCGATTATCAGGCGATCCGCGCCAAGGTGAAGTGCAGCTGAGCCAAAGTCTGCGTGGGCGCTTCGCCGCCGATCTGGCGGCGCTGTGGCCCGATGTGGAGCGCAGCGGCCCGCTGGGCCTCGCGGTCTCGGGCGGGCCTGACAGCCTCGCGCTGCTGCTAATCGCGCATGAGGCCATGCCGAGGCGCGTCGCGGTCGCCAGCGTCGATCATGGCTTGAGGCCCGAAGCGGCCGGCGAGGTCGCGGTGGTCGAGCGCATCGCTGCGGAGCGCGGCATCCCCTTCACACCGATCAAGGTCGCGCTTGCGCCCGGCAATGTGCAGGCCAGAGCCCGCGAGGCGCGCTATGCCGCGCTGGCGCAATGGGCGGCGGAAGCGGGGCTGGGCGCGGTTGCGACTGCCCATCACGCCGACGACCAGGCCGAGACG
>JBBRUU010000101.1:0-10527 GCA_038247515.1 Sphingomonadales bacterium | reverse complement strand
AGATTATCGCACCCATCTGCAGCGCTGCGGCGAGAGGCGCGATCCAGCGGGTCGCCCCGTCTCCATTTGGGTCATCGGCGCCCTTCCAGCGGCGCTGGAGGCGCTCCATCTGCCACAAGCCGATGATGTGCAGCGAAAACCACATGATTAGCCCCGGCCAGCCCTGCTCGCCCAGCATCTCGAAGATCGAGGAGTGGTAGGCGCGGGCCTCGTCGATCACTTCCCTGTATTCCACCGAGGTAGTGTTCCCGTCGGTCTTTTTGACCGGCATCGTGTATTCGAAACGATTGGAGCGATAGGCGTCGAACCCGCCGCCAAAGGGGTTCCTGGAGGCGTAGTCGATGGTCCATTTCCAAACCGCGACACGGGTCGAGGCGCTTTCGTCGCCGTCCGGCGCGGCGATGGTCGCCATGCGCTGGTAATAGGACTGCGGCAGGAAGGGCAGGGCGGCCAGCCCCAGCATCCCGGCCCCGGCGATGAACAGCAGGCGCCGCTTGGTGTAGCGCAGCATCAACAGGCCAAGCGCGGCGATGCAGAGCAGGCCCGTGCGCGCCTCGGTTCCCACGGGCACCAGCAGGCACGCGAAAGTGAGGGCAATCGCAAAGGCGGTCACCGTCCAGTGCGGGCGGAAGATCGTCCCGTTGCGCACCAGCCACCAGACCAGCGGAACAAGCCCGATCGCAACCGTTGCCAACGTCGAGCTTTCATAGATCCCGCTGTTGTCGTTGACGAAAAACTTGAGGTTCTCGTAGCCCCCGCCGCCCAGGATGGTCTTCATCCCCGTCCCGATCACGATCGTTGCGACCGACAGCACCAGCACCAGCGCCAGCCCCTCGATCCGCGCGCGGGTGGTAAGAGAAAGGGGGAGGAAGATCGCGAACAGTAGCGCCTTCCACACCCAGTCCCACTTGGTCGCCGCCTCGGCCGGGAAGTCCGCGCTGCCGGTGGTCCACCAGCAATATAGCAGCAGCATCGCCATCAGGCCTTGCCTGACCGTGAAGCGCGCGCCCTCCTTGCGGTCGAGGGCGAGCCACCCGCCGAAGGCCGCGGCAAACGCGATCAGCGAGACCGGCAAACTCGCGATCATCGAATAGCCGATCCGTTGGGGCGCGAGGATGTCGATGTAGACATACAGCAGCACCCACAGGAACGGGCGCCTGAGGCCAAGCACTAGAACGTAGCCGATGAAGGCGAGAAGGACGAGGTCGAGCACGGTCAGGCGTTCTCGCCCGGCGCGTCGTCACGCTCGCGCCGCGCGGTGTTGCGGCCCGCGGCGCTCGACACCTTGCGGTTGGCCTTTGTTTCGTCCTTGATCGACCCGATCAGCGGATCCTCGTCAAGGCCCGGCTTCATCACCAGCCGCAGCAGAGCGATGGCCAGAAGGCCATGTCCCAAGGCAAGCGCGAAGTAGTCAATCATGGCAAGATGCGGCTTTCGGGGCGGGGCGATGAGACTCGTTACGCCTGAGGCAGTTGACGCGGCGTTAAGCACGCCTGCGATAGAGCATCGGCCCATGACCCGTGTCCTTCACGTCCTCGATCACTCGCTGCCGCTCCACAGCGGCTACACCTTCCGCACCCGCGCGATACTCAAGGCGCAGGAGAGCCACGGGCTGGAGGTGCGCGGCATTACCGGCCAGCGCCACAACCTCGAGGCGGCGGTGACGGATCGTCGCGAGGAAGCGGATGGCCTGACCTTTTATCGCACCCCCGGCTTGCCCGCCGGCCCGCCGCCGTTCCGCGAGCTCGGCGAGATCGAGGCGCTGACCGGCGCAATCCACGCCGTTGCCGACGAATGGCGGCCTGACATCATCCATGCCCATTCGCCCGCTCTTTGCGGTGCGGCGGCACAACGCGCGGCGCGTGCGCTGGATATCCCCTTCGTCTACGAGATTCGCGCCTTCTGGGAGGATGCCGCGGTCGGCAACCTGTCGGGCACCGAGGGGAACCTCAAGTACCGCCTGACCCGCGCGCTCGAAACGCGGGTGGCCCGCGCGGCGGATGCGCTGTTCACGATCTGCGGGGGCCTGCGCGACGATCTCGCCGCGCGCGGCATTCCATCCGATCGCATCCGGGTGATGCCTAACGGTGTCGATCTGGCGGTTTTCGGCGAGCCCGTACAGCGCGACGATGCGCTGGCAGCCACGCTCGGCATTGCCCCGGGCGCGCCGGTGATCGGCTATATCGGCAGCTTCTACGCCTATGAGGGCGTCGACGATCTGATCGCCGCCATGCCCACGCTGCGCGCCTCGCATCCGCAAGCCCGGCTGCTGCTGGTCGGCGCAGGGCCGATGGACGCCGTCTGGCGCGCAGCGGCTGCCGCCTTGCCTGAGCCCGACGCGGTAATCTTCACCGGCCGCGTGCCGCATGGCGAGGTCGAGCGTTACTACTCGCTGATCGATGTGCTCGCCTATCCGCGCAAAGCCCAGCGGCTCACTGACCTCGTCACGCCGTTGAAGCCCCTGGAAGCGATGGCGCAGCGCGTGCTGGTAGCTGCATCGAGCGTCGGCGGGCACCGCGAGCTGATCACCGACGGCGAGACTGGCACGCTGTTCGCGCCCGACGATCCGGCTGCCTGCGCCGCCGCGCTCGCCCGCCTGCTGGGATCGCGCGAGGGGTGGGAGGCGATGAAGGACCGCGGCCAAACCCATGTCCGCGCCCGCCACGACTGGGCCGAGAATGCACGTCGTTATCTCTCTGTTTACCATCTCTTGCTAGCCCGAGGCCATGGGGGCGACGCGCAGCGAATCGCTGGAACGGCGGGGTGACAGGCAGCATGAAATCGGGGCAGAAAGATCGGACCAAGCAGCAGCGCAAGCGCGGTGGGAACCGCAAGCGCCTGTTTGGGACACTTGTCGCAAACAAGGCCTTCGCGCCCATTCTGGGCCTGTGGGGCGCGTTGCTCGGCGGCCTTGTGATCATGGTGCTGCCGCCCGTGCTAATTAGCGCCGCGACGAAAGGCACGTTGATCGCCACTTTCGACATGCCCACGCAAGCGACCATTGCCGGCTGCATCGCTCTGACGCTGGGCACCGTGCTGTTTCTGGCCGCCGCCGCGAAATCCACCGAGACGCGGCGTCACCGCCCGTCCAATTCGATCGTCGGGGCAGTCTCGCGCCGGGTGCGCCCGATTGATCCGGTGCGCGATCTTGGCACCAGGAGCCTTGACGATCCGATCGAGATGATGCCCTTCGCGACGCCCGCATGGCGCGATGCCGAGGTGAGTGAACCAGCACCTGCACCTGCACCCGCCTCCATGGCGAAGCGCAATCCCGAACCGGAGCCGAATCCGGAGCCCGTCGCGGCACCCGCCGTTGCCGAGGAAACCGTGCCGCTGGCGCTTGACCTTGCCCAGTTCGCAGAGCTGCCCGGCCGCAATGCGGTGTGGGTGGAGGGGCCTCTGGAGCTTTCCGCGGTCGCTGCACTGACTCCCGTTGATGCTCCGGCTCCAGCGCCCGTGGCTGTTCCCGTAGCTTCTTTCGCTCCCGAACGCGCTGCGTCCATCGCTGAATTGCGCCGCGCCGCCCCGCCGCCGCCCCAGCCGGGCACCGCGGCACTGGCCCGGCTGCGTGCGCTGCCGACGAGCGAACTCAGCCTCGTCGAGATGGTCGAACGCTTCGCCGGCGCGCTGCACGAACACCGCGCAGGCATGCCCGCCCACGCACTCTCCACCGAGGAAATCGCGGCGCGCGGCACGGCGCTCTCCGAAGCCTTGAAGGCGCTTGCGGCACTGAGCGGCGATTTCGCCAACCGCGCTGCGGCCGACGACCGGGTCCACGAACCGCTGCGCGCAGGCCTTTCCCAGCTGCAACCGCAGCGCGGAGCGGCCTAAGCCACCCCGCCGGCGCAAAAGCTGCAACAGACTGGCGCAGACGATGCAGGCCACGCAATACAAATAAAGTTTGAATAGGTCTGCGAGAAATATTGCTTCGCGCAAACCCATTGCCAAACCCGCTTCCTGTCGGCATGAGAAGCCCGAAATCGGGCAAAAGCGGACCTGAAAAGAGTCTGAAAGCGACCGAGTGACCTGCCCTCTGGCGTGTTCCTTTGTATGAGCGATCATGCAGCAGGCTTCGCGCCTGTCGGCATCTGACAGATCGGACTAATCCATGGGTTACCCCCCCGCCCAGGGTCTTTACGACCCCGCCAACGAACACGATGCCTGCGGCGTCGGGATGGTTGCGCATATCAAGGGCGAGAAAAGCCATGCGATCATCACCAGCGCGCTCGAAATTCTCGAGAACCTCGACCATCGCGGTGCGGTGGGTGCCGATCCGCTGCTTGGCGACGGCGCCGGGATTCTCATCCAGATTCCCGATCCGCTGATCCGCGGTTGGGCCGAGGCGCAGGGCTACAATCTGCCGCAGCCCGGAGACTATGCCGTGGGCATGTGCTTCCTGCCGCAGGACGAGGCCGCACGCGCCTTCGTCAAGGAGCGGATGGAAGCCTTTACCGCCAAGGAAGGCCAGCGCTTCATCGGCTGGCGCGATGTGCCGACCACGACGGACGGCCTCGGCGCGGCGGTGATCGCCTCGATGCCGGTGATCGCAATGGCGGTGATCGGGCGGGGCGTATCTTGCGCCGATCAGGACGCTTTCGAGCGCAAGCTGCTCACCATCCGCAAGCAGGTGCAGAACCCGCTCGCGCAGCTCGCCGAAAAGCACGGCCTGCCGGGGGTGACCGAGACCTATATTCCGAGCTTCTCGACCCGCACGCTGGTCTACAAGGGACTGCTACTGGCTACACAAGTTGGCAGCTTCTACGACGACCTGCGCTCGTCCGATTGCGTTTCGGCACTGGGCCTCGTCCACCAGCGTTTCAGCACCAACACCTTCCCCAGCTGGCGGCTTGCCCACCCGTTCCGGTTCATCGCCCACAATGGCGAGATCAACACGGTGCGCGGCAACGTCAACTGGATGAACGCGCGCCGCCGCACGATGGAAAGCGAGCTGCTCGGCCCCGATCTCGACAAGATGTGGCCGATCATCCCGCATGGGCAATCGGATACCGCGTGCCTCGATAACGCCTTGGAGCTGCTGATCGCAGGCGGATACAGCCTCGCGCACGCGATGATGATCCTCATCCCCGAGGCGTGGAGCGGCAATGCGCTAATGACGCCCGCAAGGCGCGCGTTCTACGAATATCACGCCGCGCTGATGGAGCCGTGGGACGGCCCGGCGGCGGTGGCCTTCACCGATGGCCGCCAGATCGGCGCGACGCTGGACCGCAATGGCCTTCGCCCTGCGCGCTTCTGCGTGACCAAGGACGACATCGTCTGCCTCGCCTCGGAAAGCGGCGTGCTGCCGTTTGCGGAGGAGGACATCGTGCGCAAGTGGCGGCTCCAGCCCGGCAAGATGCTGCTGATCGATCTCGATCAGGGCCGGATTATCGAGGATGACGAGCTCAAGGCCGATCTTGCCGATGCGCACCCCTATGCCGAGTGGTTGCACCAGGCGCAGTACAAGCTTGAGGACATTACCGAAGTGGTGCCCGAGCTCGCAGCTATTCCGGCCGAGGCCAAGACGCTGCTGCAGCGCCAGCAGGCGTTTGGCTACACGCAGGAGGATATCTCCCGCTTCCTTGAACCGATGGCGGTGGATGGCGACGATCCGATCGGTTCGATGGGCACCGACACGCCGATCGCGGTGCTGTCGGACCGCGCGCGGCTGCTATATGACTACTTCAAGCAGAATTTTGCGCAGGTCACCAACCCGCCGATCGATCCGATCCGCGAGGAACTGGTGATGAGCCTTACCAGCATGATCGGCCCGCGCCCGAACCTACTGGGCCGCGATGCGGGGACGCACAAGCGACTCGAAGTCGATCAGCCGATCCTCACCAACGCCGATCTCGCCAAGATCCGTTCGGTCGAAGAAGCGCTCGACGGCGCGTTCCGCTGCGCCACGATCGACATGACGTGGGACGCGCAGAGCGGCGCCGAAGGGCTTGAAATGGCTCTGAAGGAAATGTGCTGGGCGGCGACCGAAGCGGTGCTTCAGGATCACAACATTCTTGTGCTCTCCGACCGCGGGCATAGCGAGGACCGCGTGCCCATGCCCGCGCTGCTCGCCACCGCCGCGGTGCATCACCATCTGGTGCGCCAAGGCCTGAGGATGCAGACCGGCCTTGTGGTCGAGACCGGCGAAGCGCGCGAGGTGCATCATTTCTGCGTACTGGCAGGTTACGGTGCGGAAGCGATCAACCCCTACCTCGCGTTCGAGACGATCGAGGCTCTGAGGGTCAAGCGGCACGCGGATCTGCCCGCCGCCAAGGTACAGCAGAACTTCATCAAGGGCGTTGGCAAGGGCATCCGCAAGGTCATGTCCAAGATGGGCATTTCGACCTACCAGTCATATTGCGGTGCGCAGATCTTCGACGCGGTCGGGCTGTCGACAGCCTTCACCCAGAAGTACTTTACCGGCACCGCCACCACCATCGAGGGCATCGGCCTTGCCGAAGTCGCCGAAGAAGCGCTGCGCCGCCACGGGCAGGCTTACGGCGACAACCCGCTGTATGACGGGATGCTCGATGTCGGCGGGATCTACCAGTACCGCCTGCGCGGCGAGGAACACGCCTGGACCGCGGAAAATGTCGCTCAGTTGCAGCACGCGGTGCGCGGCAACGATCCCAAGAACTACGCCGAGTTTGCCGCCAGCATCAACGAGCAGTCCGAACGGCTGCTGACGATCCGCGGGCTGCTCGAGTTCCGGAAGGCCGACACGCCGATTGCGCTCGGCGACGTCGAACCGGCGGTGGAAATCGTGAAGCGTTTCTCGACCGGGGCGATGAGCCTCGGCTCGATCAGCCACGAAGCGCACTCGACTATGGCGATCGCGATGAACCGCATCGGCGGGCGCTCGAACACGGGCGAGGGCGGGGAGGAGCCGTTCCGCTTCAAACCGCTGGCGAACGGCGATTCGATGCGCAGCCGCATCAAGCAGGTCGCCTCGGGCCGGTTCGGCGTGACCACCGAATATCTCGTCAATTCGGACGATATCCAGATCAAGATGGCGCAGGGTGCAAAGCCCGGCGAGGGCGGGCAGCTGCCCGGGCACAAGGTCGACAAGCGCATCGGCGCGGTGCGGCACTCGACGCCCGGCGTGGGCCTTATTTCGCCGCCGCCGCATCACGATATCTATTCGATCGAAGATCTCGCGCAGCTGATCCATGACCTCAAGAACGTAAATCCTGCGGCGCGTATTTCGGTGAAGCTTGTGTCGGAAGTCGGCGTCGGCACGGTTGCGGCGGGCGTTTCCAAGGCGCGTGCGGATCATGTGACCATCGCGGGCTATGACGGGGGCACAGGCGCTTCGCCGCTGACCTCGCTGACGCACGCAGGTTCGCCGTGGGAGATCGGTCTGGCCGAGACCCAGCAGACGCTGCTGCTCAACGATCTGCGTGAGCGGATCGCGGTGCAGGTTGATGGCGGGCTGCGGACGGGGCGCGACGTTGCCATCGGCGCGCTGCTGGGCGCGGACGAGTTCGGCTTTGCCACCGCGCCGCTGATCGCGGCGGGCTGCATCATGATGCGCAAGTGCCATCTCAACACTTGCCCGGTCGGCGTCGCCACGCAGGACCCGGTGCTGCGCGCACGCTTCACCGGCCAGCCGGAACACGTGGTTAACTACATGTTCTTCGTCGCCGAGGAACTGCGCGCGATCATGGCCGAACTGGGCATCCGCACCGTGGCCGAGATGGTCGGCCGGGTCGACCTGCTCGACACCCGCCGCATGGACCGCCACTGGAAGGCGCGCGGCATCGACCTTGCCCGCATCCTCCATCAGGTGCCGCTGCGCGAGGGCGCGTCGCTCCGCCAGACGGGCGTCCAGGATCACGGCCTCGAAGGCGCGCTCGACAACCGGTTGATTGCCGATTGCCGCGCTGCGATCGACGCCAAGCAGCCGGTCCAGCTCGCCTGTGATGTGCGCAACGTCAACCGCACGGTCGGCGCCATGCTCTCGGGCGAGATCGCCAAAGCCCACGGGCACGAGGGCCTGCCGACCGACACCATTCGCATCAACCTCACCGGTGTTGCGGGGCAAAGCTTCGGCGCGTGGCTTGCCCACGGCGTGACGCTCGATCTGGTCGGCGATGCCAACGACTATGTCGGCAAGGGCCTCTCGGGCGGGCGCATCATCGTGCGCCAGCCTCCGCAAGTCCTGCGCGCAGCGCAGGAGAACATCATCGTCGGCAACACCGTGCTCTACGGCGCGATTGCGGGCGAGGCGTACTTCAACGGCGTCGCAGGCGAGCGTTTCGCGGTCAGGAATTCGGGCGCGATTGCGGTGGCCGAGGGCACCGGGGATCACGGCTGCGAATACATGACCGGCGGCGTGGTGGTCGTGCTCGGCAAGACCGGGCGCAACTTTGCAGCCGGCATGAGCGGCGGGATCGCCTATGTCTATGACCCGGACGGCGCGTTCAAGGACCTCGTCAACCCCGAGCAGGTCGATCTGCTGCCGGTCCCGGCCGATCCGGATGCGGACGAAGGTACTGGCCGCCCGGCTCAGCGGCCGCGTTCGGTCAATGATTTCGGCATGGGCGACATGCTGCGCCACGATGCCGAACGCCTGCGCATCCTTGTCGAGCGGCACCAGCTTCACACCGGCAGCAAGCTGGCGGGAGAATTGCTGGCCGATTGGGACGCGGCGCTGACCCGCTTCATCAAGGTCATGCCGCGCGACTATGCCACGGCGCTGCGCAAGCTCGAGGCCGAACGCCACGAAGCCGCCAGCGTTGCAGCCGAATAGAAATTCAGGAACGAGACTGAGACATGGGCAAGGAAACCGGATTTCTCGAGCTGGACCGCCGCGAGCGGGATTATCTTGATCCGAAACAGCGGCTGAAGAACTACCGCGAGTTCATCGTCCAGCCGGACGAAGGCACGCTCGCGGGGCAGGCCTCGCGCTGCATGGATTGCGGCATTCCCTACTGCCATACTGGCTGTCCGGTGAACAACCTGATCCCGGATTGGAACCACCTCGTCTATGAGGCGGACTGGCAGCGCGCGTTGGCGATGCTCCACTCTACCAACAACTTCCCCGAGTTTACCGGGCGCATCTGCCCTGCGCCCTGCGAAGCGGCGTGCACGCTCAACATCATCGACCAGCCGGTGACCATCAAGTCGATCGAATGCGCGATTGTCGACCGCGGGTGGAAGGAAGGCTGGGTCACGCCCAAGGTGCCCGAAACCAAGACCGGCAAGTCGGTGGCCGTGGTCGGCTCCGGCCCGGCAGGGCTCGCCTGCGCGCAGCAATTGGCGCGCGCGGGGCATTCAGTGACCGTGTTCGAGAAGTCTGACCGGGTCGGCGGGCTGCTGCGTTACGGCATCCCCGACTTCAAGATGGAAAAGCAACTCATCAACCGCCGCTGCGTGCAGATGGAGGCCGAAGGGGTGACGTTTAAAACCTCGAAGGAGGTGGGCGTCGACGTCTCGTTCAAGAGCTTGCAGGAAAACTTCGACGCGGTCGTGCTGGCGGGCGGCGCGGAAGATGCGCGCCCGCTGTCGATCCCCGGCGCAGAGATGACCGGCGTGCGGCGCGCGATGGAGTTCCTGACCCAGCAAAACAAGCGCGTCGCGGGCGACGACGAACTGCGCGCCGCCCCGCGCGGCAGCCTGACCGCCACCGGTAAGCACGTCGTTGTGCTCGGCGGCGGAGATACCGGCAGCGACTGCGTGGGCACCTCGAACCGGCAGGGGGCGAAAAGCGTGAGCCAGCTTGAGATCATGCCCAAGCCGCCGGAGAAAGAAGACAAGGCGCTGACCTGGCCCGATTGGCCGATGAAGCTGCGCACCTCGTCGAGCCACCAGGAAGGCGTCGAGCGCGACTGGGCGGTGCTGGCGAAGCGCGTGATCGGTGATGGCGAGGCGGTGACCGGCCTCGAATGCGTCCGCGTCGGGTGGTCGGGCGGCCAGATGCGCGAGATGGAGGGCAGCGAGTTCATCATCCCCGCCGACCTCATCCTGCTGGCGATGGGCTTCGTCGGACCGGTCAAGGCGGGCCTGCTTGAACAGGCGGGCGTCGATCTGTCGGCGCGCGGCAATGTCGATGCCGACACCGAAAGCTACGCTACCAGCGTGCCGGGCGTTTTTGCCTGCGGCGACATGCGGCGCGGGCAGAGCCTGGTGGTGTGGGCAATCCGCGAAGGCCGCCAGACGGCACGCGCGGTGGACGAGGCGCTTATGGGCGTGTCGGAGCTCCCGCGCTGAAGCTTGCTTAAGGGCGCGCGGGCGGGCACGCTCGCGCATCCACGACCATCGCTGTTTACGTCCTCGCGGCCTTTGCCGAGATCGCCGGGTGCTTCGCCTTCTGGGCATGGGCGAGGGCTGACCGCTCTTCCCTGTCGCTGGTGGCTGGGATCCTCAGTCTGTGCCTGTTTGCGTTCCTGCTGACCCGCGTCGACACCGCCTTGGCCGGCCGCGCGTTTGCGGCCTATGGCGGTGTCTATATCGCCGCCAGTCTGGCGTGGCTGTGGGCGGTCGAAGGCGCGCGGCCCGACCGCTGGGACGTGCTGGGCGGGGCGGTGT